>NZ_JACJEZ010000017.1:0-88821 GCF_014164365.1 Pseudoalteromonas sp. SG43-6 | reverse complement strand
TTCTATCGTAATCTGCCTTCTTTAAATTAGTTAACGTTGCAACTTTTTACTCAAGAATTTGTTATAATTACAATGTGTTCATTTCTCGCATTTTTTGCTAATTTAGTGTAAAAACGGTCATTACTAATTGTTTCTGCTATTAAGATAATACGGAGCCTAGGTGGCATTACCCAATAAAGTTAAAAAATTGCTCAGCGATGCTGAGCAATTAACCGATTACCGCGATTGTTCTACTTATTTTTATAAATGGTTACAAAACGAGTTTTCAAAACAGCCAGTCGGTAATTTGATTAATGCCCGGGCTGAGTTTATCGACCGCTTACTGATTAAACTGTTTCATGTTTATGATTTAGCCCATGAGCCAGATTTAGCCTTGATCGCCGTTGGCGGTTACGGCCGCGGTGAGCTGCACCCCTATTCAGATATCGATTTTTTACTGCTAGTTACTGAGCAACCTAGTGATGCAGTGTGTGAAAAAATCGGCCAATTTGTGACCATGCTATGGGATCTTAATTTAGAAATTGGCCACAGTGTGCGTACCATTGAGCAAGCGATTGAGCAAAAACGTGCCGACGTAACTTTTGCCACTAGCTTGCTTGAAAGTCGACTACTGTTCGGTAATCACATTGAATATGAAAAACTCAAAGAGCATATTCTTGATACGCCTGTATGGCACTCTGACGAATTCTTTTTAGCAAAAGTACATGAGCAACAACTGCGTCATAAAAAATGTCACGGTACAGCATACAACCTCGAACCAAATATCAAAGAAAATCCCGGAGGCCTGCGAGATCTGCAAACCATCATTTGGGTTGCTAAAAAACATTTTAGAGCCGAAACCTTACAAGAGCTTATTAGCCACGGCTATCTCACTCATGAAGAATACCAAGAGCTCCTAGAGTGTTTAGAAAATCTCTGGAATATCCGTTTTGCGCTGCATTTAGCGGCTGGACGCTCTGAGAACCGGTTGTTATTTGATCATCAACCACTGGCCGCTGATTTACTTGGCTTTGGTAGCGATGGTAAAGCCTCAGTTGAGCGGATGATGAAGCGATTATTTAGGATCATGAGCCGGGTCCGTGAGCTAAATCAAATGTTGTTATCATATTTTGAACAAAGCATTTTACCGGAAAGTAACGAACAAGCAGTGGTTGAACTCGATCGTAATTTCGAACGTGTTGGCCATCAAATTAGGGTAAAAAATCCGTCCGTGTTCTTTCGCCGTGATCAACTATTTGTATTGTTCGAACATATTGCCGATAACCCTGAAATTACCCATATTTACCCAAGTACTATCCGTACCATCCGCCAAGTGCGCCGTCGTCTGTTAGGAGATTTGCAAGATTATGCCGCCTGTCGTGAAGCCTTTTTACGGCTAATTAAACACCCTAACGGCATGGGCCGTGCATTTACTTTAATGCACAAGCACGGCATGCTTGCCGCTTATTTACCCCAGTGGCGAAACATTTTTGGACAGATGCAATTTGACTTATTTCACGCTTATACTGTGGATGAACATACTCATAAGTTGATCAATAACATTTATCAATATTTTGATAAAGCAAACGTCAGTGAGTTTCCTATTTGTTGTGAAATAGTCACCCGCATGGACAAGCCCGAGCTACTGTATTTAGCAGGCATCTTCCATGACATTGCCAAAGGCCGTGGCGGCGATCACTCAGAACTCGGTGCTGTTGATGCCATTGCTTTTGCCAAATTACACCGTTTTTCAACTTCCGATGGCAAATTGATTGCTTGGCTAGTTAGTAACCATTTACTTATGTCTGTAACTGCACAGCGTAAAGATATTAATGACCCAGATGTGATCAAAGACTTTGCTACTCGAGTTAAAACCGAACGACAACTTGATTATCTATACTGCTTAACCGTCGCAGATATTCGCGCCACTAACGACAACTTGTGGAATGATTGGAAAAACACCTTGTTGCGTGAGCTTTACCTGCATACTCAAAGGGCGTTACGGTTAGGCCTTGAAAATCCTATGGATCAGCGCGACCAAATTCGCGATAAAAAGCATCAAGCCAAACAACGGTTAATCAACAATGGCTATGATGAAAATCAGATTGATTTAATTTGGAGCCGTTTTAAAGCAAATTACTTTACGGCCTTTAGTGAACAACAACTATCATGGCACACCGAACATTTACTAAACTGCGTTGATTTAAGCCAACCCAGTGTTGCGGTATCAAATACAGCCATGCACGGCGGTACACAGATTTTTGTTTATAGCCCCTACTCCGGCGGTTTATTTGCCCGTTTAGTAAGTGTGATCGGCTCTAAAAAAGCGCAAATTCAACATGCTCAAGTGCTCACCACTCGCGACGGCTATGTGCTGTTTAGCTTTGTCGTACTTGAAGTCAGTGGCGACCCGATTGCCAGCGCTCAAGCGCAGTCAATCAAACGCGGCCTTGATCAAGCGCTTGCTGATCCGAAAAAGAAAATTCGCTTTAAAAAGAACCGCTCACAACGCTTTAAAGATTTTAATATTAAACCAAAAATTATCCTGCGCCCTCACCCGCGTAAAGACCGCAGCTTAATCGAAATTCAAGCGGTAGATATTCCTGGCTTATTAACCAAAATTGCCGAAGTGTTTCAAGCCCATTTATTACATATACACGCCGCGCGGATCACCACCGTAGGTGAACGTGCAGAAGATTTCTTCGTGGTATCGAATAACGAATACCAAGCTCTTACCGACGAAGAACAAGCAAAAATTCATCAAGCATTGCGTAAAAAACTCAACGCAGAAACCGAATAAGAGGATCTTATGTCAGATTTAAAAACCACCATTGAAAACGCCTGGGATAACCGTGATAGCATCAGCCCGAGCACAGTACCTAGTGATGTAAAACAAGCCATAATCGATGTACTTGAGCTACTTGATAGTGGTGCCGCACGCGTTGCTGAAAAAATCAGTGGTGAGTGGGTTGTCCATCAATGGCTAAAAAAAGCCGTGTTACTGTCGTTTCGTATTCGTGACAATCAACCAATGAACGACGGCGTAAACCAGTTTTATGACAAAGTACCACTTAAATTTAGCGACTATACACCGGAGCAATTTCAGCAAGGTGGCATGCGCGTTGTACCAAACGCTGTTGCCCGTAAAGGCAGCTTTGTCGGTAAAAATGTAGTATTGATGCCATCATATGTAAACATTGGTGCTTACGTTGATGATGGCACTATGGTTGATACATGGGCCACTGTAGGCTCGTGTGCACAAATTGGTAAGAACGTACACTTGTCAGGAGGTGTTGGCATAGGTGGCGTTTTAGAGCCATTACAAGCCAATCCTACTATCATTGAAGATAACTGTTTTATTGGTGCACGCTCTGAAATTGTAGAAGGCGTGATCGTTGAAGAAGGCGCTGTTATTTCAATGGGTGTTTACATCAGCCAAAGTACTCGCATTTACGACCGCGAAACTGGCGAGATCCACTACGGCCGCGTACCAGCAGGTGCTGTGGTTGTTCCAGGCGCACTGCCATCAAAAGACGGTACTCACAGCTTATACGCTGCAATTATCGTGAAAAAAGTAGATCAGCAAACCCGCGAAAAAGTAGGGATTAATGCATTATTGAGATCGATAGACGAATAATAGAGAGCTGAAAAGTTCTAAACGATAAGCTGATTGACATTAACAGTAAATAAATGAAAGCCCTAAATCTATATAGATCTAGGGCTTTTTCTATCTGTGTTATTTTCTCTTTTATGATAAATATCACCTTTAAATACAACATACTTGATAGCTAAGAAGTTATTCTGGTTTATTAGCTTTGATTTGTATGACTGCGGCAACTATAATTATCAATTACATCATTAAGTAATTGAGATCAAGTTGTTACGGCTTTTCGTTATATGTTGGTTCCTGTTACTTGGTTTTCAGCAAGCTTTTGCTACTGAACTAAGCACTTTTGAAAATAAGTTAAACGAAGCTGAAGACTACCTTGTGGTCAACCCAGCGCAATCTATTATTATTCTTGAAAATCTTGACGATATCGATAAAGTTTTACCTGAGTTATTTATTCGTTGGCATCTTATTAACGCCCGAGCAGCCGTTCCGACCAGCCAATTTGACCGCCTTCATCAGTCTGTAGATGCGATATTTAGTCAGCAGCAAGCCCCTTATTTCAAAAAGAGAATAACGTCTATTATGAGTGCGTTAGGTATTTGGCTACGCTATGCAGAGTATTTAGACGATGCCCAACTAAGTTTTCAATGTGGTTATAAATACGCTGAAAATGATCGTCAACGCTTGACGCTTACCAACAGTATGGCACTGGTCGCTATGGCAAAATAACAATGACGAAGCGCGTAACCTATATGCCGAAAGCTATAATTTCACGGTGCGTTTAAACCTCCCTAACGTTGTCGCCATGATAGAAAGTAACTTGGGCTATTTGGCACTTGATGAGAATAAAATCCCAGAAGCTGAACATTATTTTCGTAGTGCCTTAAGCCGTTATCAAATTATTGACAAGCGAGCGGGACAAATTTCTGCAGGATTAAATCTGTTAATGGTATTTTTGATCCAAGATCAAACAATAAACTTTGAAAGATTATACGGACCCACATCCACTTTAACCCATGCCTTTCCCAATGAGGCTAAACAAGCTTTATTACTGTGGCTGGAAATGCGTTTTAAAAAACTTAAAGGAAATTATGTTAGCCGAAAGGACGTAGCACAATTGCAAATAGCTTACGAGCAATTAGAAAGCGATCAAATGAAAACCTTTGTACACCGTTACTTTGCTAAAAAGCTCGAAGTCCCTATCGTACCACCAAAGAAAATCCTCCCTAAAAAGTTTACTCGTTCTTGGTTTGAGTTAGTTAAAAAATGTCAGTGGTAATTGTTGGTGGCACTTTACAACATTTCCCTTTTTTCTTATTACCAACTGGGTAGATTTAATTTCGCAGCGCTGGGGTTCACGCCTGAGCAATTTGGTTATAGTGAGATTTTTTTGGGACTTGGCTCACTGCTGGGGAGTTACCTTAACAACGGCTTGCTGGCGAAGCATGTGTCGCAGCATTTGCTGTTGCAAGCTGCCGCGACTTTACTCACGTTGGGTGCTGTCGGTGTTTACCTAATACAAGATTCGATTTGGTTTATCACGCAGTGTATTAAGCACTATAGTCGTTGATCAAATCGATTGAATTTAGTGGCGCGGCAACGAGCTGATCTTGGGATAGATGTTAAGTTCATTTTTAAACGATAGTCAGGTTATACCAATCGTGTTAAGTTACTGACCATTTATAGCCACAGATAAATGCAGTGATAACAAGGCATAAATTTTGACATGCAGTTGTTCTACTTGAAAAAATTATAACGCAGTTAGCGCTTTATTTAGCTCGCTAGAATGGTTAAATATTTAAATCGATTGGTATTAAGTACTCTTTACCACTTCGCATAGTGGTCTTCGGTAAATCCCCATTCGCCGTTAAGTGTGATAACTTCGTCTGCAAGAGTTATTTCACCATAGTAACGGCCGAAGTGTTGAGTGAAGTTAGTCGCGATAATAATTAAGTTGGTTTTATCTTGGCGTTTACCTATTGGTTCGAAGTATAAATTGATGATACCGTCGTTTGAACGCAGCCGCCATTTACTCGTTGCTTTAGCATTACCATAGCGCTCAAATTGAAAATCGACCATATCAATTTTATAAAGCGTGCCATCGAGCCACAAGGCGTTTTCGGTAAAACCTGTTTCAATAACCCCCGCACTTAAATTTAAACCTAAGCGGCGGCCATCAGCTAATGTGCAGGCTAAACTCCCCCAGTTCCAAAAGGTTTCGCGACGCATGAAACCCGCGCTCCAATCAACACTTGCCAGTACTTTAAGCTCTTCAAATACATATTTGTTACCACGCCACTGAAGTGTTCCAGTACAGGGTAATGCGGCAGTTTTTTGGGTAAAATGAAAGCCTGTAAAACCGGCACGAACACACACCGCAAGCGGGTTATAATTTATCGATTCATCAATACAGGCACTAATTTTCAGCCCGGACTTTAAATTTACCTCTACCGAGCGTATTTGCGGCTTAGCGGTTGTATTAATAGTTACGCTGTTACGCCCTTTTCGAAAAGTCGCTTGCCCGGTGTTTGGTGTGCTATCAATACACGTATTTAAAGCCAGTAAGCTGATAAAACTGACTTCATCGAATTCTGTCGTTTGTGGGTCGTATACATATACAAAACAGTGACTCGCAATTTTTAAATCAACAATCGCTAAACCAATAATTAACTGCTCACAACTCAAACTAATAAATTGAAATTGATTAAAGCTTAACTTTTTAAAAAGCGTACTTCTGGATTTACCCATAGTACTACGCAGGTCAAAATCCAAGTAATTGATGTCATCTACTCCATCTGGAAAAATACCAAAGTCGACTTGTCCATCTTGGTCGATCAACTCTTTTTTAGCCATATAAAAAGCTTCCTTTAGTATCTAAAATACAATCATTCGCTTATTAACCTCGTACAGTAAACCTACAAACGCAAATAATATAAATTTATCATGCTGATATTAAATTTAGCTCAGAGCAACTTAAAGCTTACCGTTTAAAACTTAACACATTACAGCCAAATCCACTGATATCTATTGGTTTAATTTGTTCGCCTTTACCACTGTGATCGTCATGCTTGATGATTAAGGTATTCGCTTTTTCACTAAATGTGAACGACCCTAACCAATCGAGGGTGGCTATCGGTGTTAAAGTATAAAAGCCATTTTTATCAGTGCATTGATAAGAAAAATAATGCGTTGCTTTGCCAAACGCGCCAACATCCGAGGTATACACACTAATATTCCCCTGTTGCCGGTAGTCGTCGGCTTGAGTGCCAAGCACTAGATACAATGCACTAATGATTGCTAGGACAATAAATTGGATCCCTGCCAATATAAAAAAGCTGATATCAAATAATTTAGCATACCAAACTCGGGGCTCGTCATGATGGGGATGACCGTGGCTTGCTAATAAAAAGCCACCGATAGTCACCAATATTAATTTAATCGGCATCATATAAGCACTGAGTAAATACATGCTTTTTGCATTATGCCATTGCAGCCCAAAAGCCGTTGGTATAAATAAACTATCTAGCAACGGCAATAATATCAGCAAGCACGCGATAATAAGTTTTTTATGTTTTAGCATTTATAAGTGATGGCAGTTGATGATAGGTTTGAGTGTACAAATAAAAACCGTTAATAAAAAGCCCGTTAAAGTAACTTAACGGGCTGATATTAATCTTCAATCTTCAATCTTCAATCTTCAAAAAATTAATCGTCTTCGATGTTATCCAAACCTTTGGTGCCGTCTTTGGCTTTTAGTTTATGGTGTATTGCTGATTTTATTAGCATGTAACCGCTGATCGGTGCGGTGATCAATAAGAAAATTGAGATCAATAATTCTTTGACACTAACGCCATCTTGCGTGTTGCTAAAAAATATCATCGCGGCGATTAGCATTCCAGCCATGCCAAGGGTTGTAGCTTTTGTAGGACCATGCAGACGCATAAAAAAGTCCGGCATTTTGATAAGGCCTATCGAGCCTATTAATATAAATGCACCACCGATTAATAATAATATAGAAACTATCCATTCACTGATCATGTTATTACCCTTTATTCGATGATGTCGCCACGTAACAAGTACTTACATACCGCTACTGTACTTACAAAGCCAAGCATCGCGATTAACAGTGCAGCTTCAAAATACAACCCTGTGCCCATACTCATACCGTATAAAATAATTAACGCTATGGTATTAATATACATAGTATCTAGCGCTAAAATGCGGTCAGGTACAGAAGGGCCTACCACCAAACGCCATAAGTTAAGCAGTAACGATAAACCAATCATTGCAAAAACAATTAAAAAGACCGTTTCTAACATTGAAATATCTCCTTAAGAGGTGCTTCGTAACGTTGTTTAATGGTGTCGATCAATGCTTGTTCGTCATCTAAATCTAATACATGAATAAGCAAATAACGCTGCGTTGGTTGCTCACCCTCAGCGAGAGATTCAGGTATCGGATATACCTCTGCACTTACGGTGCCCGGTGTGAGCGATACTGTGCTTGCCAAAATAGTTATAGGCATAGCATGACTGAGCTCTATTGGTACTTTTACAAACGCGGGACGCAGTTTTTTAACTGGCCCAAGAATAAGCAATGCGACTTGCATATTGGCGGTAATAATGTCGTACATCACGATGATTAACTGCTTTAGCGCTAAACCGGGCTTAATAATAAGCGGTTGTGGTTCGCGAAATGGAAAACTGACTAAAGGAATTAAAATAGCGAATATCACAGCCAACACTATGTGACCTGCCGATACGCTGTTATTAAGTAGCAGCCATACGACAAACAATAATGCACTGCGAAAAGGTGTTGGTAACCAACGAAAACGTGATTCTAAACGCATTATAAGCCCCCTCCAAGTACCGTATTGATACCACCGGTAATATCATGCAATTGCGTAGCAGCAGCAATCATATATTCACTTACTGCGCCGCCAAAGATCACTAACAAAGGCGAACAAACTAATAAAGCAATTATTGCTGTGACCTGCAATGGATGCGCTTTTACTCCTTCAGTCGGTTCACTGTCTTGGTGTTTGCGTTCCCAAAATAAGGTAGTACCCGCTCGAGATAATGCGACCAATAATGCAAAGCTGGCAAGCAAGTAAACAGGCCAAAATAGCAATGCTTTTTCGCTATCTAAGGTGGTTTTTAAAATCCATATTTTACCCACAAACCCTGACAGTGGTGGCATGCCGACTACCGCTAAAGCAGCAATAATAAAGCACGTGCCTAATAAGTATGGTTGCGCTACGCCGCGTCCTGGCGCTAAACGATCCGCAACTTTACCACGCTGATGAGCAATCAGGTCGGCCACTAAAAATAAGGCCGCGCACACTAAGGTTGAATGCACTAAGTAATACAACAGCGCCGCTGTGGCATTAATGTTTTGTAATGCGACTAAGGCGACTAACGTCCCCACCGATACAATCACTAAATTAGCAGTGAGCTTGCGTAAATCTTGCGCGGCAACAACACCAATGGAGCCAACTATAATAGTTGCAACGGCCAAGCCCCACAACCAAGGTTGTGCCATGTGTGCAAGTTGCCCTGCTTCATCACCAAAGATAACGGTATAGACACGCAGCATTGCGTATACACCCACTTTAGTCATAATTGCGAATAACGCTGCCACCACAGGCATTGCACTTGCGTAAGTATTGGGTAACCATAAGTGCAGTGGTAACAATGCGCCTTTTAGCGCAAAAACAACCAGCAGTAATAACCCACCAATTTTTGCAAGGTAGACGTCATCGCCCTGTAACTGCGACACTTTTTGTGCCATATCGGCAATATTCAAGGTGCCTAATACACCATATAAAATACCCAGTGCAATCAAAAAAACACTCGATCCAATCAGGTTTAAACTCACGTATTGAATGGCTGATCGCGTTTTGTGTTTATCACCGTCATGCATTAGTAATGAGTAGGAAGCAATTAACAGCACTTCAAAAAATACAAACAGGTTGAATAAATCCCCTGTTAAAAACGCACCGTTAACACCCAGTACCAAAAAGTGTACTAAAGGATGAAAAAAGCCCCCTTTTTCATCATCTCCCATACAGCTGTAAACAGTAACAGCCAAACCTAGAAATGACGTTAGTAACACCAGTAGGACTGACACTAAATCAGCAACCAGCACGATCCCAAATGGGGCTTGCCAGCCGCCGATGGCATACACAATAATGCCTGACTGGAAAACTTGCCATAATAATAGCGCACTGACGAAAGTGTTTAATAATGCCATGACTACAGAGGCAACACGACGAATAGGAATACTTTTCCCACAGGGAGGTAACAGTAAAATAATGCCGGCAAGCATAGGTAATAAAATTGGCCAAGAAGCTAGATGCTGGATCATTTGTGCTCCTTGTGTTCAATTTTACCTAAGTGACCATCTACATGATCATTGCCTAAATCAGCACGACCACGAATTGCCAAAATCACGACAAAGGCGGTCATTGCAAAACCAATTACAATAGCTGTCAGTACCAACGCTTGCGGCAGCGGATCGGCATAGTCAGTGCCGGTACCAAGCACGACGGCTTTATTAATAGTTAAGCGCCCCGCAGAGAATAAAAATAAGTTCACTGCATATGACAGCATCGTTAACCCTAATACTACCGGAAAAGTCCGTGCTCTTAGGATCAAGTACACCCCACAAGTCACCAGTACACCAACGCATGATGCGTATAACAGTTCCATTAAATATTTACCTCTTTCTTAGGTGTATCTGCGGTTAACTTACCTAGGCTTGCGAGTATCATTAAGGTCGCGCCGACTACGGTCATGTAAACACCTAAATCAAATACGATGGCACTGGCCAGTTCTACTTTGCCGATAAATGGCACATCAAAATATTCAAACCAAGTGGTTAAAAACGGTCGTCCAAATGCCCAACTTCCTAGCCCTGTTAACATTGCAATGGCGATACCCGAGGCAATGATCTTTCGATAGTTCACATCAAAGCGCTTAGAGATCCAAATTGAACCATGAGCCATATACTGCAAAATAAAGGCAATTGCAGTGACTAACCCGGCAATAAAGCCCCCACCAGGTAAGTTATGACCGCGCAAAAAGATATACGCAGAGACTAATAACGCCAATGGCAATAAACTTTGTGAAATACTGGCTAATAACAGAGGATGACGTTCTCGCGCCCAAGGGCGACCTTCACTGTCGCTGGCTGGCATAAACAATGGTAAATTAGTTAATACTTTATAAATACCTAACGCTGCAATACCCAGTACCGTGATTTCCCCTAGGGTATCAAAGCCCCTGAAATCAACCAAAATAACGTTTACGACGTTGGTACCGCCTCCGCCAGTTTTTGCATTGGCGATAAAGAAATCTGAAATTGACTCAAGCGGACGCGTTAATAATGCATAACAAATACTGGCAATAACCACCCCCACTGCTGAGGCAATCCCTAAATCACGTAAAATACGTAATGAACTCGACTCTTTAGGTGTGCGTTGCGGTAAGAAGAATAATGCCAGCATTAATAAAATGACTGTCACTACCTCTACGGTTAATTGTGTAAGCGCTAAATCGGGCGCTGAGAAGCGAGTAAATGCCACTGAAACCATTAACCCTACGATTGATATCATCAATAACGATACCATCCGTGAGCGATGCCAAATCACAGTGCTAATGGCACCGATGATCATTAAACCTGCACCAATGGCATTATGAAAATCGATCGGCGTACGTGGCGCAGTACCCGCCAAAGCGTTCATTTCAAACAATGGCCAACCAGCACACAACAATACGACCCCCAACATCACAACAATGTAACGTTGCAGAGAACCATTTTCGGTGCTGCTGATTTTTTCTTGACTCCACTTAATGATCGCATAGACAAACCGCTCAAAGGTTTTTTTAGCATTTAATGGAGGTAGTGATGCTTGAAACTTAAATAAGTGCTTACGCTGAATATATATAAATACACCGCCCACGACAGCCATCGCACTCATAAGCAATGGTAAATTAAAACCATGCCAAATTGACAGTTTAAACTGTGGTGTCGCTTCCCCAAGAACTGCTAGCGACGCCGCTGACAAAATACCATCAACCACAAAGTTTGGAAACATACCGACTAGTAAACACAACACAACGAGTATTTCGATTGGCACACGCATATAGCGAGGAGGCTCATGCGGTGTTTTTGGTAAATTGATTGGGTCGCCATTAAAGAATACATCGTGAATAAAGCGTGCCGAATATGCCACAGAAAAAGCAGCCGCTAGAGTTGCTAATACAGGAATAAGCCACGACATAGAACCTAGTATTTGTTGATGTAAGGTTTCTGCAAAAAACATTTCTTTTGACAAGAAACCATTTAATAGCGGCACCCCAGCCATTGCCGCCGCCGCAACCATTGCCAGTGTCGCTGTATAAGGCATAAATCGCCACATACCATTGAGCTTACGCATATCTCGCGTACCAGTTTCATGATCAATAATACCGGTGGCCATAAATAATGACGCTTTAAACGTTGCATGGTTAATAATATGAAATATTGCCGCTACTGTGGCAAGTTCAGTATCTAACCCAAGTAATAAAGTGATCAAACCTAAATGACTAATGGTTGAATACGCCAGCAGCCCTTTTAAATCATGCTTAAATAAAGCGATGTAGGCGCCGACCAATAACGTTGTTAAGCCGGTCATGGCAACCAAAATAAACCAGATATCTGTTCCAGCTAACGCTGGATAAAAACGTGCAAGTAGGAAGATACCGGCTTTTACCATAGTCGCTGAATGCAAATAGGCACTCACTGGCGTTGGGGCTGCCATTGCGTGCGGTAACCAAAAATGAAATGGGAATTGAGCTGATTTAGTAAATGCACCTAGCAATACCAACACTAATGCAACTTCGTATAAGTCATGTGACTGGATCAATGTTTTGCTAGCTAAAATAACGTCTAGATCATAGCTACCAACAATATCACCAAGCAGAAGTAAGCCGCCTAGTAGAGCTAATCCGCCTGCTCCAGTGACTGCTAATGCCATACGTGCCCCTTTACGGGCCTCTGATTTATGCCACCAAAAACTGATTAACAAAAATGAGCTAATACTGGTTAATTCCCAAAACAGCCATAGTTGAATCACGTTATTCGACATCACAATACCGAGCATTGCAGTCATAAACAGCATTAAGTAACAGTATAATTTTGGCATCGAGTCATTATTACTTAGGTAATAACGGGTATAAAAAATAACCAGCAACCCGATCCCTAAGATCATAAAGATAAACAATAAGCTTAAGCCATCTAGGCGAAAAGCCAGCTCCATACCCAGCGCTGGTATCCATTGTGTGGTAAAGCGAATTGTCTCACCAGCTAAAACCGCTGGCGTGTGATAAATCGCAATTGCTAAGGCGCATAAAGGCGCTAGCATAGTTAAGCTCGTAGATTGATTACGAGTCAATTTGCCGGTGCAGGAAGAAATAACACTGCCAATTAAGGATAACAGGGGTATCCAGAGCAAAGTCATAGAGAGAAACCTTTTGAAGTCATAAGAGTATCAATACACTGCTAGTTAGTTTTAGTTTAGTACTGGTCATTTCGGATGGTTTTAATTTTAGCTTCAATAAACGCTTTATAGGTATATAGTTATACTGATCAGCGACGATTTTGTCTATAGTAAGCCCTTCTACCTGCTGTTATTTTGTACTATTTTAGTGCTGACAGCATATTATTTACAACTTTATCCCTCAATATTTTTTTTTGTCATTTTGTTTATAAACTTCATAGGTGCTTTAAATTGCTGAAAATAGTCGCTAAATCGTAGTGGTTGATAGCTCGGATCAGTAATTTGTTGCAACCATAATTGTTGATAATGCACTGACAAAGGGATTTGTTGATATTGCATTATTGACCAGTTATGACTTGGTTTATATGCTTTAATTGGTGTTTGACAGCTATCACTTAGCTGCCAGCCAGCCGGTGGTGTAAGATCATTGGCAATAAAAAGGTTCGGCGCCACCAAGCCTTTTTGATTACATAACCACGCCTGCTTCGCTGCGGGTAATGGATACTCATCTTCAAAGCCGTTAAAGTGCATCAGCTCATGTAAAAATAAACCGTAATAACTCGCCGAGTTTAAGTGCATTATGCCACCTTGCACATTGCCTGAGCCAGTTGCGGTCATCATCACTATAAAATCAAAGCCCGTTGGCCAAGCTTTATTGTAAGCTAAAGGCTGCCAATCACATTTAGCGGCATGTTGCGGCTGTTGTTGGCAGTTTATGGAGTCCCCTAAATAAATAGGCTTACTAAAACAAAAGCTGCCTGAGCTCGGTTGGGGGTGTTGTTGATAACGAATTTTAAATGCATTAAGTTTTGCTAAACCTTGGCGATGATCTGTCATCATCAACACATTAAACTGACACTGCGGTTGCGCTTGCAGCTGTGAAAAGGATAATAAAAATCCCTCATGACTGGCAAAGCTTTGGTCAATACTCGCCGGTGTGGCGCCATGGTGTAATTTTAATTGTTCTGCCGCATGACTTGCAGGCAACAGGTGTTGCTCTGCCAGTGATGTTAAATCATCCCAACGCTCTGATTGCAGTAACAATGCACTGAGTCTGCGGCGCTTATCAACACTTTGCTGAGCCACGCTAACACGCCAAAAAGGTAAAGCCGATTGTGCCTGATCATTTGTTAGTAACCGCAGTGCCCAAGCAAATTGTGCATCCGGAACAGCATTTATAGCTAATAAGTATAAGGTAGCATCAGTCAATGAATTAAGCTGAGCATTAAAATCGTCAATAAAACGATAATAACTAATAAGAATAGAATCTGGGGTATGTTTTACATGCCAAAAGGCAATATCGCGATGCTGATTAACTGAGCTTGGTAAATATCCCAAACTCAGCATAACAACAACGCTAATAAATAATTTAACTGTCGTTTTCACCAGCCATTAACTCAAGCTCTAAACGGGCATATTTATATTCCACAAACTCATGCACATTGGTGGCAAGTGCTAAACGAAAGAAATCTGCGGCTTGATAATCAAGCCCTTTAGCTTGATATATTTTAGCTAAATAAAAGTAAGCTTCGCATAGCCGCTGCGCATATTCTTGTTCAGTTTTAACACCATCGGCAAGACTTGTTAAAAAGCTCTGCTCGCTCATATCGCCCAAATAAAGTGATATTAAACTATACGCCCATTGGCTATCATCCAGCCCTTGTGCATTGCTTTTTAAGTTTGCTAAAGCTTGCACAGGATCAGCGCTTGCTTGCGCTAGATAAAGCCATAACACCCGGTAAGGATCACTTGGCGAACGAGATAAAAACTCTTTAAGATCAGCTGCTGCAAGATTTGCTCTATCGCCATAGTAAAGAGCAATACCACGATTTAAGTAGGCATATTCGTGTTGCTCATTGAGTTCTAACGCTGAATCAAAAAATTCATAGGCTTTTTCAAATTGTTGCATCAAGGTATGGTGAATACCTAAAAAGTTATACACTTCGGCTAAATCGGGCTTCAATTGCACAGCACGATTAAAATCAATCCGCGCCAAGGTAGACATACCTAAACTATCAAATAATACGCCACGGTCATAAAATAATTTTGCTTGTTGATCTGGCGCTAGATCAGCACGATTTAATAATTCAGAATAACGAGCTATCGCTATTTCACTACGAAAATCAGACGCTAAAGGCGCAGTGAAAGGCACATTCACAATCGCAGTCGGTTGTGCTTGCGAAGTAGATTGACAGGCGCTTAAAGACAGAATAGCAAACGACGCCAAGGCTATGTGTTTAAGTATCATTAAAATCCTTTATACCAAGATAAGTAGCAAACTGATAGGACAAGTGCTATCCAAAGAGGTTTCATTAAAGCATAAAAAAAGAGGCTATACAGCCCCTTTTTATATTATCCAGAGAATATCTGGATTAAATATCAACAATTAAGCGTCAGTTGGTGCATCAGCTGCGGCAGCTGCTGATTCCATTGCTTCTTTGATACTTAAACGTACGCGACCTTGACGGTCTACTTCTAGTACTTTAACTTTAACTTCTTGACCTTCAGATAGGTGATCTGTCACGTTATTTACGCGCTCAGTACTGATCTGAGAGATATGCACTAGGCCATCTTTACCAGGAAGGATGTTTACAAACGCACCGAAATCAACGATACGTACAACTTTACCTTCGTAGATAGTACCTACTTCTAGTTCAGCTGTTAATTGCTCAATGCGGCTGATTGCATTTGCTGCGCTTTCACCGTCTGTTGCTGCAATTTTGATTGTACCGTCATCACCGATTTCAATCGTAGTACCTGTTTCTTCAGTAAGTTGACGAATAGTTGCGCCGCCTTTACCGATAACTTCTGCGATTTTCTTCTGTGGTATCTTCATAGTGTAGATACGTGGAGCAAACATTGAAAGCTCTTCAGACGGTGCAGAAATCGCTTCGTCCATCACACCTAAGATGTGTAAACGTGCAGCTTTTGCTTGTTTAAGCGCAATTTGCATGATTTCTTGAGTGATACCTTCAATCTTGATATCCATCTGTAGTGCAGTGATACCTGCAGCAGTACCAGCTACTTTAAAGTCCATGTCACCTAAGTGATCTTCATCACCTAAGATGTCAGAAAGAACTACGAATTTTTCGTCTTCTTTAACTAGACCCATCGCGATACCCGCAACAGACGCTTTAATTGGCACACCCGCATTCATAAGTGCAAGTGAAGTACCACATACTGATGCCATTGAAGATGAACCATTTGATTCAGTGATCTCAGATACAACACGGATTGAGTAAGGGAACTCAGTCAATGTAGGCATTACAGCTTGGATACCGCGCTTAGCTAGGTTACCGTGGCCGATTTCACGACGCTTAGGAGAACCTACAAAACCTGTTTCACCTACGCAGAACGGAGGGAAGTTATAGTTAAGCATAAAGTGGTTTTTGTGCGTGCCAGTTAAATCATCGATTAACTGTGAATCACGTTCTGTACCAAGTGTAGCTGTTACAAGTGCTTGTGTTTCACCACGCGTAAAGATTGCAGAACCGTGAGTACGTGGCAATACGCCAGTCATTACGTCAAGTGCACGGATCATATCTGGTTCACGACCATCGATACGTTTTTCGCCAGCAGTGATGCGCCCACGTACGATTTTCTTCTCAAGAGAACCAAATACTTTGCCAACTTCTTGCTTGTCTAGTGACTCGCCTTCAGCAAGCTCAGCTGTTAATACAGCAACAACTTCGTCTTTAGCTACGCCAAGTGCTTCTTTACGAGCCACTTTATCAGTGATGCGGTAAGCTTCGCCTACTTTATCAGCTGCGATTGCTGCTACTTTATCTTCTAAAGCAACGTTCTTTTCAGGTGCTGCCCAATCCCATGTAGGCTTGCCAGCTTCTGCTTTGAATTCGTTGATTGCGTTGATGATAGCTTGAGATTGCTCATGACCATATACAACCGCACCTAGCATAACGTCTTCTGCAAGTACGTCAGCTTCTGATTCAACCATAAGTACTGCGTTATCAGTACCAGCAACAACTAAATCAAGTTGGCTTTCTTCAAGCTCTTTTAGCGTTGGGTTAAGTACGTATTCGCCGTTGATGTAACCAACGCGCGCTGCACCTATTGGACCACTGAATGGGATACCAGAGATAGCAAGTGCTGCTGAAGTACCGATCATCGCAACCATATCAGGTTGAATTTCAGGGTTAACAGAAACAACAGTAGCAATAACTTGTACTTCGTTTACAAAACCATTTGGGAAAAGTGGACGAATTGGACGGTCAATAAGACGTGCAATAAGTGTTTCACCGTCGTTAGGACGACCTTCACGCTTTAAGAAACCACCAGGGATACGACCTGCAGCGTACATACGCTCTTGGTAGTTAACTGTTAGTGGGAAAAAATCTTGGCCAGGTTGTGCTTCACGCTTACCAACAACAGTAACTAATACTGATGTGTCGCCAATACTTGCTAGTACTGCGCCGTCTGCTTGACGAGCGATTGCACCGGTTTCTAGGGTAACTGTATGTTGACCTAGTTGAAATTCTTTAATAATTGCTTGCACTTAAAATGTTCCTTAAATGTGTTCTAATAAGTTGCCATCAAAGTACCAATTACAGTACATAATTGTATTCAGTTGGAAATCAATTAAGTACTACAATTGGCAATGATGTGAATAAGCGTAGATAAACCTTTTTATCTACGCGCATAGTATATAACAAAGTAATGCAAAATTGCGAGCTTAGTCCCTAGATAAAAGTGGTGATAATAGGCGCGCTAAAAAGTGTGCTTTGCTGTCACTAACTATGTGGCTTTTATTTGATATTTCAAGAGAATTAATTGTTGTGGACAGAGAGAGTGAGAAATTTCAGGCACAAAAAAAGGAGCTATAAAGCTCCTTTCTATGTAATCTAGTTCTTAGCGACGTAGGCCAAGTTCTTGGATTAACGCAGTATAACGTGCAATGTCTTTACCTTTAAGGTAATCAAGCAGTTTACGGCGAGTGCTTACTTTACGAAGCAGACCACGACGTGAGTGGAAGTCATGCTTGTGATCAGCAAAGTGACCTTGAAGCTTGTTGATATCAAAAGTAAGAAGTGCAACTTGTACTTCAGGTGAACCAGTGTCGCCTTCTGCACGTGCGAATTTTGCGATGATATCGATCTTTTCTTGATTGCTTAGTGACATAGTAACTCCAAAAATAAAATTTAAAAGGTGTCTTAGCCGATCACTAATTCAGCCAAAACGATTAGCGGGCGTATTCTACCAGCTACGGCAATAACTACAAGCTAAACTTTACGCTGTTGTTTCTTGCTGATTTGATAAGCCACGTTTTGACTTTAAATGGCCATCAGGATTACGTTCACCAGTGCCAATAAACACACCATCAGCGAGCACTTTAATTGCCCCTTCTGGCAGTTCAATATCAAGTACAACCGCCTGTCCATGGCTAAAAGAACTACCTTGCTCTTTACTGAGCTCAACCACAGGTAGACCAACTAATGCGGTGTCCATTGGCAGTAATAGTTCATCAAGATAAGTAGAAGGCGTAAGCTCTTCTTGTTTCGCTTTTACTAATAACGCTTCTAACTGCTCAAGTGACACCATTTTGTCAGCAGGGTAATGCCCTACCGCACTGCGATGCAACATGATCACATGCGCGCCACAACCCAGGTTTTCGCCTAAGTCATCGACGATAGTACGAATATAAGTACCTTTTGAAACATGGGCGGTCATTTGCACTTCGTTATTAGCTTCATCGAACTCATCTAGTGTTAAACTAAATACGTTGATTTTTCTGCACTTGCGAGGTACTTCAATGCCTTCACGCGCATATTTATATAAAGGTCGGCCTTCATATTTTAACGCTGAATACATTGACGGGTATTGATCTGACTCACCTAAAAACTTAGCAATTTCTTCGCTAAGTTGCTCAGCCGTCACATTGACATCTTTAGTACTGACAATTTCACCATCAGAATCTGATGTTGTCGTACGTTCACCTAATTTAGCGCGAACTACATAGGTTTTGTCAGTATCGAGTAAAAACTGAGTAAATTTAGTCGCTTCACCAAAACAGATAGGCAGCATACCCGTTGCAAGCGGATCAAGGGCACCGGTGTGCCCCGCTTTTTGTGCAAAATACACACTTTTAGCTTGCTGTAGCGCTTTATTTGATGAAATGCCTATTGGTTTGTTTAACAACAAAATACCGTCAACTGGACGGCCTTTACTGCGCTTTGCCATCTGTATTAGTGCCTTTTTCGCTGTCTGTTTCGTCGATATGCTCTGCATCATCTACGCTATCAACTTCGTCATCTACATGCTTTGCTTTATCTTCACGAATAATAGAATCAACAAGGTTTGAAATACGCATGCCTTCCATCAGTGAATTATCAACCACAAACTTAAGCTCTGGCATAATACGGGCACGAATGCGTTTGCCAAGTAGTGAGCGAATATAACCGGTCGCTTCATTTAATACTTTAGCACTTTGCTTTGCAGCATCTTCATCTTGGGTGTTAAACACAGTAATAAAGATTTTTGCATAAGATAAATCACGTGATACTTCTACAGCAGATACTGTAACCATACCTAAACGTGGATCTTTAATTTCACGTTGCAAAATAACAGCAATTTCTTTTTGAATTTGCTGAGCAACACGATCAGTACGAGAAAACTCTCTCATTAGACTCTACTCTAAAAATTATAACTCATTGAGAAATATAAATAAGTTATTTAAATAATGGATACACAAATGGGGGCTGAGCCCCCATTTATTATCTTAGCTTACGAACAATTAAAGTGTACGTTGTACTTCAACTGTTTCGAATACTTCGATTTGGTCACCAACGCGAACGTCGTTATAGTTCTTAACGCCGATACCACATTCCATGCCGTTACGAACATCAGCAACATCGTCTTTAAAGCGACGAAGTGACTCAAGCTCACCCTCGTAGATAACCACGTTATCACGAAGTACACGAATTGGTGCGCTACGTTTAATAACACCTTCAGTAACCATACAACCAGCGATAGCGCCAATTTTAGGTGACTTGAACACGTCACGAACTTCAGCTAGACCAATGATCTCTTGCTTGAACTCTGGTGCTAACATACCAGACATAGCTTGCTTCACTTCGTCAATCAAGCTATAGATAACGCTGTAGTAACGTAAGTCTAAGTTCTCAGACTCAATTACTTTACGTGCCGATGCATCAGCACGAACGTTAAAGCCAACCACGATTGCATTAGATGCTGCAGCAAGGGTTGCGTCAGTTTCAGTGATACCACCTACGCCTGAGCCTACAATCTTCACTTTAACTTCATCTGTTGACAGTTTAGTCAATGAATCAGAGATTGCTTCGATTGAACCTTGAACGTCTGCTTTAAGTACCACATTAACTTCAGACACATTGCCTTCAGTCATGTTAGTAAACATGTTTTCAAGCTTCGCTTTTTGCTGACGTGCTAGTTTAACATCACGGAATTTACCTTGACGGTAAAGTGCAACTTCACGGGCTTTACGCTCGTCTTTAACTACAGTTGCTTCGTCGCCCGCAGCTGGAATACCAGATAGACCTAAAATCTCAACTGGGATTGAAGGACCTGCAGACTTGATGTCTTTACCGTTTTCATCGCGCATTGCACGAACACGACCATACTCAAGACCACATAATACAATGTCACCTTGGTTAAGCGTACCAGATTGTACAAGGATAGAAGCAACTGGACCACGGCCTTTATCAAGACGAGATTCAATAACAACACCAGCAGCCATACCCACAGTTGGAGCAGTAAGTTCTAACAACTCAGATTGGTTTAATACCGCTTCAAGAAGGTCATCAATACCTAAACCAGTTTTAGCAGAAATATGCACATACTGTGTATCACCGCCCCACTCTTCAGGAATAACGTCTAGTTGAGCAAGCTCATTCTTAACGCGATCTGGGTCTACGCCTTCTTTATCCATTTTGTTAACAGCGATAATTAAAGGAACGCCAGCTGCACGCGCATGCTGAACCGCTTCTTTAGTTTGTGGCATTACACCATCATCTGCTGCAACCACTAGGATTACGATATCTGTTGCTTTAGCACCACGAGCACGCATTGACGTAAACGCCGCGTGACCTGGAGTATCCAAGAAAGTGATCATGTTACCATTTACGTCAACATGATAAGCACCGATATGCTGTGTGATACCACCGGCTTCGCCAGAGGCCACTTTTGCTGAACGAATATAATCAAGCGTTGACGTTTTACCGTGGTCAACGTGACCCATTACAGTTACTACTGGTGCACGTGGCTCAGATTTACCATCTTCATGACGGTCATTTAGTACTGTTTGCTCTAATTCGTTTTCTTTAACAATGATAACTTTGTGGCCCATTTCTTCTGCAACTAACTGTGCAGCTTCTTGGTCGATCACTTGGTTAATGGTAACCATGTCACCCATTTTCATCATTGTTTTTACAACTTCAGCGCCCTTAACGGCCATGCGTGATGCAAGCTCAGCAACTGTAATTGTTTCGCTAATACGCACTTCGTTTTTCACGTCAACCGTTGGCTTTTGGAAGCCATGTTGTAATGAAGCTGGTGCTTTTAGCTTGCTTTTCTTGCCTCTCGAAGGAACAAATTTCTCCTTCGCTGGGGCTTTTTTCTTTTTCTTAGCACGGCGTGTGCCTTGCTCATCACGCGCATCAGCAACATCTTCTGCTTCACGTGCGTAAGTAGAAGTCGTAAGGTGGTGATCAGCGGTTTCTTCGCGCTTCTTACGTTCTTCTTCTTCTTTCTTCCAGCGAGCTGAATTTTCTTCTGCTAGCTTTCTTGCCTCTTCTGCTTGACGTTTCGCTTCTTCTTCAGCTTTCTTCAATGCGGCCTCTTCTGCTTCTTTTTGCAGACGCTCAGCTTCAACGCGATCTTTTTCAGACTTCGCGGTTTGTTCTGGGGTCATCTGCTTCTGTTTTGCTACACGTTCAGCATCTGCTTTACGTTTAGCTTCTTCTTTCACTTTACGGTCAGCCTCTTCTTTGGCTTTACGCTCTGCGTCTTGTTTTGCTTTAAGCTCAGCTGCTTCTTTTGCAGCTTGTTGCTCAAGTTCACGACGAGCGGCTTCTTCTGCTGCTATACGTGCTTGCTCTTGCTCTTGCTCAACCGCGCTTTTCTTCACGTAAGTACGTGTTTTACGTACTTCAACTTGTACTGACTTTGCTTGACCTGTAGAACCCGTAACACTTAATGTGCTTTTGCTCTTACGTTGCAATGTCATACGCGCTGGGCCATCTGAGCCTGTGCCGCCGTGTTGCTTGCTTAAGTGATCAAGTAACGTTGCTTTTTCTGCTTCAGTTACATTATCACCCGCTTGCTTAGTGATACCGGCTTGCGATAATTGTTGAAGCAATTTATCAACAGTTGTACCAATATCCCCGGCTAGTTTTTCAACATTTACTTCTGCCATAGTCTCTAATACCTCCGTTAATAAATTACTCGTCTGCGAACCAACAAATGTTGCGCGCAGCCATAATTAGCTCACCCGCTTTCTCTGGAGAAAGCTCTGTGATATCGACTAATTCATCAATACCTTGCTCTGCTAAATCTTCTAGCGTAACAACCCCTTTGCTTGCCATAACAAACGCAAGGTGACGCTCTAACCCTTCAAGTGCTAATAAGTCTTCAGCAGGCTCTGCACCATCAAGGCTTTCTTCTGTTTTAAGTGCTTTAGTCGTTAATGCATCTTTTGCACGTGAGCGTAACAAATCAACAGTATCTTCATCTAAACCATCAATTTCTAAAAACTCAGACGCAGGCACATAGGCAACTTCTTCAAGGGTTGAGAAACCTTCGTTGATAAGTAATGTTGCAAAGTCTTCATCGATGTCTAAGTTTTCAGTGAATAAGTTAATTAACTTATCAGATTCAGCTTCGTTCTTAGCGCGCATCTCTTCAACTGTCATTACGTTTAGTTCCCAACCAGTTAACTGGCTAGCAAGACGTACGTTTTGACCGTTACGACCAATTGCTTGTGCTAGGTTATCAGCTTCAACAGCGATATCCATTGAATGGGTGTCTTCATCCATTACAATTGAAGCAACTTCAGCAGGTGACATTGCATTAATAACGAACTGGGCTGGGTTGTCATCGTAAAGTACGATATCAACACGTTCACCACCTAATTCGGTAGAAACAGCTTGTACACGTGCACCACGCATACCAACACACGCACCAATTGGGTCGATACGTTTGTCGTTAGATTTCACGGCGATTTTAGCACGTGAACCTGGATCACGTGCCGCTGCACGTAGTTCAATCATCTCTTCGCCAATTTCTGGCACCTCAATGCGGAATAATTCCATCAGCATTTCTGGCTTAGAGCGTGTTACAAATAACTGTGCACCACGAGCATCAGGTTTTACTTCATAAAGTAAACCACGGATGCGATCGCCAGGACGGAAATTTTCACGTGGTAACATGTCATCACGGTAAATAACCGCTTCAGCATTGTTACCTAAATCTAATACGATTGCGTCACGCGTTGCTTTTTTCACAACACCTGTTACTAACTCGCCTTGTTGATCTTTATAAGCTTCTACAACAAGTGCGCGCTCAGCTTCACGTACTTTTTGTACGATTACTTGTTTCGCCATTTGTGTAGTAATACGGTCAAATTTAATTGACTCGATTTGCTCTTCGATGAAATCACCAATCTTAAGATCTGGGTCATCAACCTGAGCCGCTTCTAACGTGATTTCGCTGTAAGGGTTTTCCAGTGAGCCATCTTCAAGTACTGCAGCAATCTGCCAACGACGGTAAGTGTCGTAGTCACCTGTTTTACGGTCAATTGCAACGCGTACTTCAATTTCACCAGTGTGTTTTTTCTTAGTCGCAGTCGCTAATGCGAACTCTAACGCTTCGAAAATCTTTTCTTTTGGAACCGCTTTCTCATTGGAAACGGCTTCAGCAACCAATAATATCTCTTTTGCCATGGGTTATGCCTCGCTTGCCCTATTCCTTCGCACTCGGATTAAAACTTTGCGATGATGTTCGCACGTTCAATGTTACTGAGCATAATTAACTGCTCAGTACCGTCATATGAAAGTGTGATCATATCACTGCTAACTGCTATTAGATCGCCTTTAAAATTACGGCGACCATCTTGTGGAAGCTTAGTACGCACGCGTACTTCCTCTCCTTGTGCCTTCTCGTAGTGATCTTGTTTGAATAATAGACGATCAACACCAGGAGACGATACTTCCAAATCATATTCATTTGTAATCGGGTCTTCGACATCTAAAATTGCGCTTATTTGACGACTTGCATCAGCACAGTTATCAACCGAGATCCCCGCTTCGTGATCGATATAGACCCTAAGCGTAGAATGGCGACCCGCTTGCACAAACTCTAGACCATGTAATTCAAAGCCTAACATTTCAACTGACGGTGAAAGCATGGTTAATAAATCTTGCTCAAGTTTTGTCACGAAAATTCTCCATACAAACAAAAAAAGGGCTTATAGCCCTAAAATACTTAGCTTATACCTTGATTTAAAATCAAGAGGTGCAGATACAACAACGCCCCGAACCAAGCGGGGCGTCACACCTAAAGCATAAAACTGTGTGGCCATGGGCCAAGCTTGGTTGCGGATAGCTAACACCATCTAAATTAAACCCAAAGGCTTAAACGCAAAACGCGCATTACATAGAATGCGCGACTTCAAATCAGTAACTAAAATCGCTACTCAAAAGCATGGCTTCAAGAATTGAGAAACACCAATAAAATTAATGGCTTATCTCAAAAACTTGGTTGCGGGAGCCGGATTTGAACCGACGACCTTCGGGTTATGAGCCCGACGAGCTACCAGGCTGCTCCATCCCGCGCCAACTTGTATCAAATATCTGATACTTGCCTAGCAGCTAATTAAGTGAGCTAGACAATGGCGGCTATTATAAAGAGGCTTGGCGGAATTAGCAACCAAAAACTGGTAAAGAATGACTAGATTATAAAGTACAAAATTATAGGTCAGAACAATTAGCTATAACGGAACACCAAGTGCGATTTTTAAAAACCAACATAAAGGCCCTAGGGCGTGTTGACCTTTTGTGATTAATTTTGCAGCAGTATGTTTGGTATTTAGGCAAGGCAGAGTCTATGTAGTGTGGTTGTTCCCCATAAATAGGCGATAACGCAGTATAAATTCCAAACATGCGCTGCCCAAAGGGTTCTTCCTAGGGGCGATTAACTCTTTGTTGCTCGATTTTTACTTAGCCCACTAGGTTACAAACCTCGCGCCGCGATTAAATCGCCCCTAGATTGAACAAATTTCAATCCACAAAGGTCAACACGCCCTAGCCTTATTGGCATTAATAAAGCACGCTATCGCGCAATTTCCATCGATTTACTCACTCTTTCCTACACAGCGTCTATACTAAGTTTTTAATGGCAATCTGCATATTTAAGGCTATTTAGAGAGGGCTTATTATGAGTATTTCTGCTCATCATCAAAAAATGTTATTATGAAGTATCGCAATAATAAAACCCAACTTTCACTGTTTTACTGTTACCTTTCATATGCAATTAAAACGTCATGCATTGACAATGCAATGGCCTAGCAGTGATGAAATAAGTGAAAAAGTTATTTGTTGTATTGCTCATTGGAACGCACTATTACCCACTTAGATCGCTTATTGTCTGTATTACCTTTTATTCATTATCATGCCAACAACCTAAGTAAATCTGGCCTCACTTGTCAGGATGTTGATTTATTATGTGATGCTTTTATAGCTGCGCTAAAAATTCATTTGGGCCGAGAATTTACGCTAAACCTAGAACAAGCGTGGCGTTATGCACTCAGGATGTTTAACAGCATAGTGAAAAGCTATTTATTTAATACCAGTAATATTGTTGCAATTAACAAGTCCGTGCAGCAGCAAGTGAATTCATAACAAATAACCTACATGCATTATTCTATACTGGCTAACTCTTGTAGAAGACGATCTATTTGGTGCTGTTCAACATCGATTAAAGTTGCATATTTTGATGTTAACGCACTCATTTTTCTAGATAAGGAGTTATCAAAAGTCGCATCAGTTAAGTTATTCGGTTGCTCTTTAGCCTGAGCTTCGAGGGCTGCTATTTGGCGATCCATTTGAGCTTGGTAAGTATCTATTTTTGATTGTCGCTGTTCAACATCTCGTTTGATTTCTTGTGACCGAATGAACGAATCAATACCTTTGCTCTGGGTTGATTGTTGGTCAATTTCAGACGTGTTTTTCGACGCAGGCAAAGCGTGTTTTTCTTTTAAGAGTCGATCAATATCCCGCTGTTCACGTGCAATTAAAACGTTATAGCGCTCTGAAATACTGGTCATTTGATTAGCTATTGCAGTTTCTTTTTTTGCACCAGATAAATTATTTAACTGCGCATCTGATTGCTCACCTAAGGCGGCAATTTGCTGATTCATTTTCTCGCTTAAGCTATCAATTTTATCTTGATGCTGTTGAATATCAGCATCAATTTGCCGAGTCCGAATATAACTATCAACGCCCGAGGTATCAATATTTTCATTAGCAACAATCTGACTAGATAAGCTTGGGTTTTGCTCTTTTACAGAGATTAGTTTCGCATCATCACCACATGGAAATTGACTAAATTCCACGACGCCTTTTTTTTCACACTGATAGACTGTGGCATGCAAAGAACTAACATGGCAAAGTGCAATGAGACAAGGTAAAACAATTTTAAATTTGCAAATAGCATACTGATATTGATTCATAAGGCGACACTCCTTTGTTTACGTATTAATACCTATACCACGACTATCAGTATTAATAAATGCGATCTAATCGACAATTTAATTCGTATAAAACAATTTTGAGCAAAATTAATGATCTATAAAACTCTGAGATTTATTTTTGGCGACCAACTTAATGCCAATCACAGTTGGTATAAAGAAGAGGATCAAACACAATACCTTTATGTCATTGCTGAATTAAAACAAGAAACAGATTATGTAAAACACCATATACAAAAGGTAGCGGCGTTTTTTGCGGCAATGGAGAACTTTGCGACTGCGCTCAAACAAGCACAATTAAATGTGCTTCATTTAACACTCGATGATACCCACGATGACGCATGCATTACCTCATTACTAACACGCTTGGCGAAGCAATATCAGTGTCAACAAATCCAATATCAGTATCCTGATGAGTATAGATTAAAAACTCAACTGCAAGAGTTTGCAAACAGCAGTGACTTTAATGTTAGTGCCACAGACAGCGAACATTTTTTATTACCTTTTGCTGATATCAGCGACCATTTTAAAAAAGATAAGCATGTGAAAATGGAATTTTTTTATCGCATGATGCGCAAGCGCTTTGACATATTGATGCAAGATAATGCTCCACTAGGCGGGCAATGGAACTTTGACCAAGACAATCGTAACAAATTAAAAAAAACTGATTTAGCTGCTATCCCTGAACCAAAAATATTTACCAATAATATTGAAGCTATTTTACAGCGCATAAAAAAACACCAGGTAAATACCCTTGGCCATTGTTCAGCAACTTTATTATGGCCAACCAGTCGTGCTCAAGCAAAACAATTACTCGATTACTTTTGCACTCATCTACTCCCCTGTTTCGGAAAATTTCAAGACGCGATGACCTGTCAGAGCTCATACAAATGGAGCTTGTATCATAGTCGTATCGCGTTTGCACTTAACACAAAAATGCTGCACCCAATGCAAGTTATTAAGCAAGTACTGGCTGAGTTTGCGGCACGCCAAGAACAGATCACGCTTGCCCAAGTTGAGGGGTTTATTAGGCAAATTTTAGGTTGGCGAGAATATGTAAGAGGTATTTATTGGCAAAATATGCCTGATTACGCGAGTAAAAATGAACTTGAGGCTGCTCGTCTGTTACCAGATTATTTTTGGAGTGGCAAAACAAAAATGAACTGTATGAAACAGGCAATCACGCAGAGCTTAGAGACCGCCTACGCGCATCATATTCAACGCTTAATGATCACCGGAAACTTTTGCTTATTAACCGGTATTGATCCAAATGAAGTTGATAGCTGGTATTTGGGCATTTACATCGATGCCATTGAATGGGTAGAAATGCCTAACACCCGTGGTATGAGTCAATTTGCAGATGGCGGCCTAATCGCCACAAAACCGTATGCCGCAAGCGGTAACTACATAAACAAAATGAGTGATTACTGCACCAGCTGCCACTATAACGTAAAACAAAAAAGTGACGACACGGCTTGCCCTTTTAATAGTTTATATTGGCAATTTATGCACACCCATGAAGCCCGCTTAGCTCGAAACCCACGTATTGGCATGGTCTATAAAAATTGGCAAAAACAAGATACATCACAACAGCACGCTATTTTAGAGCGAGCGCAATGGTGCCTAAATAATATAGAAAAACTCTAACAGAAGTATCATATCAGGTAATATTGTTAATTAAATGTTTAATTAATTTGTAATTATAGTGTAATTACCCTACTTTCTAATATTAGAAATTACTCCACAACACTATGAGAACACGATGAAAAAACAGTTTTTAACGGCATTATTACTGATCAGTACAAGCCAAGCACAGGCATTTAGCCAAGAAACACATAAACGTATCGTCATCGATGCAGTGAACTATATGCAGCAGCACCCAAGCAGCACACAGTTTTCGGCATTAAGCAAATACGCTCAACAAAATAATATGACGGTAACCCAGTTAGCCGAAGTACTAGGCCAAGCAGCCTATGATGTGGATGACTTTGAAGACACCTTCTTTTGTGGTGCTGTAACGGGGTCATGTGTTCAAGCACCAATATGGGGAGCAGCAGAGAGTATTGTTAAATATACCAGCTATTGGCATTTCCAAAACCATACCCAAGGGGCTGATCAACACGGTAACGACTTTGGTGGCTACAATTACCAAAAACTGACGGTATGGGGCACCGTTGATAACTTGGCTTCAAGCTGGTTAAAAGGTGACTACCTTGATGACGGTCAAGGCGGTGAAACAGGCTGGTTTAATGCCGATTCATCAAAGTACAACAGCTATGGTATTACTGAAGCTAATTACCGAATTGACAGCCAATCAAATTACAACATGTACGATGACTTTGAAGAAATGCCTTTTCAGCCAATTGATAATTTAGGTCAATACTGGTATCAAAGCTATTTGCAAAGTGGCAACCCACAAGTGTTAGGTTTTGTTTTCCATACAACTGACTTACTACAACCACACCATACTTGGACCACATCTGATCTCAATCATTCAAGCTGGGAAAGCTGGGTAAAAGACTACTATGATCAGGAACAACTCAATGACTCTGCCCTTATTACACAAGCCATGCAAACATTTTCAGCACTGGATATAAACAGTCAAGACGTACGCCCTTTACTGACACAAGGTGGCGCTTTTTCTTATGCTCAAGGCGGTATTGTGCTTAATTCACAAGACCATTACGACCGCTTAAATACGGCAAAACAAGTGATCCCACATGCGATTGCCATGGTTGTGCACCTACTTAATCATGCCATGGTCGTACGCCAATGAAAGCGCTGAGCAGTTGTATTTTGTTATTGTTAGGACTGCTTTATAGCAGCCTAACAATGGCATCATTTAACCAATATAGCGCTGCTGAAGTGCGTTTAATGCAGCAAGTTTATCAACAACACAATGCCAACATTAGTCGCAAAGACGTTCGTAAACATATGTTTGAAAATCAATTTTTATTATATCAAGCAGAACAACATATGCCTGAGCTGCTTGAACGTCAATCTGCGGTAGGCTTTAGCACGCAGTACCATGTTGAGCGCTATTTAATGAACATATTTGACAGGCAACTCAATTTATCAACATCCTATGTTAAAGGAAGTAATCTCACACAATATAATGCCCAGTGGCTGCTCAAAGTATTGCCTAGCTACCCTGCTGATGGCCAATACAACGCTGAACAAATCAATAAAATGCAGCGCACTGAGCTCAGAGGGCTCTTTACAACCGCCGTCAATCTTTATGAGTTTATAGCCCCTTTATCTATGCAAGTACGCTTTCGACTGCACCAAGGTGAAAGTGACTTATTCAAAACTGAAGTGATAAAAAAGCAACAATTTGAGGCGTTGCTTTTAAAAGCAACGCCATTACTTTTAAAGCAAGGGATCAGTATCGCGCACCTAGAAGAACTAGCAAAAGGCGATATTTTAAGGCCTTCGATTCAAAGTTGGCTAGGTATTAAAGACATGATGCACGTTCAAAGCCCAATACTCGACAGTCTTGAACAACAAATATCCGATAAAGAAATAAAAAATTATTATCAGGCAAATAAAGCGCGCTTTAAATACCTTAGTGAAGTGACAGCTTACGGCGCTGCGTTTACTGAGCGAGAGCAAGCGGTTCGCTTTAGAAACACAGTACAAGCAAGCTCTTTTACAGATGCATTATATATATCACAGCAAACCGACATTTATGCTAAGTATCACAATAAACTAACTCGCAAAAATAAAAGTAATTGGGCTGTGCAACTGGCTTATACGCTAAAAGCAGAAGAATTATCTGCGGTGATGCGCTCACCTGAAGGTCTATGGGTCGTCATAATTAGTAATAACCATCAGTATAACTACTTTAGCGCTACTGACGAAACGGTTCGCTATCAAGCTAAAAAAGCCATCGCAATACAAAAAGCGCAGCAACGCTATCAGCAAAATTGGCTGGCTTGGCAACAACAAAATGCAGTAAAACTATGAATAAAAAAGCTATCTACATAATTACAGGCGTCGCTTGTTTAGGTTTTTTAGTAATAAATTTAACAACAGAGCGAAAACGTGAAATAGCTCCCATCCGCGCTGCTGATGATTTAACGCCAGTAACGCCCGCACCACAAATAAATAATGCGTCGGCACCGACAGCTATTAATCCAGATATGACTGCTGAAGCGGCGATTGATAGTCACACCTCATTAAAAAATACTGATGCCAGTCAACAACTGCCGCCCATTACTACACCGAGTTACTTGCCTGTCATCGCAAAAAATCCAATCAGTGCGAGTCAGTTTCAAGGCGACTTAACCGATCATCAAGCTTACCTCGATTTTCATAAACAGCAGCAAACTCAGCTCGAGCAACGCTTTGTAATAGCTGCTCAACAAAAAATAACTAACCTTGAAAGCTTGCTCGAAAAAGGCCGTCAAAAAGGCCTCCCTCAACGGCAGCTGCAAGTTGCTATTGATAAAATTGCCGCCTTAAAAGACATGCAAGCCAAATTAAAAAGTAAAGATACAAACTGAACACAGCATCATTAATCATCTGCGATTAATGGTGCGCTAAGCGGACCCGATGTTTAAGCAAAGCTAAAAAAGCCGCCTCAACTGAGGCGGCTACTAAAAATAACAAGTAAATTAGGGGAAAAACACTGTCAAAGGGATGGTTATTTACCTTCTAGCAAGTTACCACTGCCAATTTCAATTTTACGTGGTTTAAGTGCTTCAGGGATCTCGCGTTGCAAGTCGATACTAAGTAGCCCATTGGCTAAATCAGCGCCGAGTACTTTAACGTGGTCACCTAGCTGGAATTTGCGTTCAAAGTTGCGCTCAGCAATGCCTTGATGAATAAATTTGCGCTCTGCGCTGTCATCTTTATTGGCTTTAATGCCAGCAACTTTTAAGGTGTTATTTTCTGACTCTATCGTCAGCTCATTATCACTAAAACCGGCAACAGCCATAGTAATGCGATATTTGTCTTTATCGAGTGCTTCGATGTTATACGGAGGAAAACTTGGCTGCTTGTCAGTGCGAGCGGCCGCATCCATTAAAGATGCTAAATGATCGAAGCCAATGAATGAACGATAAAGTGGTGATAAATCTATTGTACGCATAATAATATCCTCATATTTAAGCGATATTTTGCATGTGCTTTTCGGTTGAACAAGCGCAAGCAAAGTTTAATTAATAATATAAATTTCAATTACTTCTGTTTAGTTGGGACCCATCAGGCGTCCTCACTAAACTATATATGGACGGCAAAATTGTTTTCAAGATTATTTTTGAAAAAAGTTTTATTTTTTTCAAAATCTCTTTTTGCCTACTCAATAAAGTGAGGACTCAAAGTTTGCTTTTCAAGTCTTTAAATAGTAATAAGGGGAATTAGCTTTAGAGGTCGATATGAAAAAAGTAACGAGTTTGCTGCTCAATATAATTATGTTAGTTGTGGTGTTTTTTGTAGTGACTACATATCAGCAACGCAATTTACTCAGCTCAGATAGCAGCCCTGCTCCATATTTTAATTTACCTGTGCTCAATGACAGCGAACAACGTATTGATATTGCGATGCTCAAAGGTAACACCACCGTGGTTTATTTTTTTGCGCCATGGTGCACAATCTGTCGTTACAGTATGCCAAACCTAGAAGCGGCATTGGTTGATTCTAATATCAACGCCATTGGCATTGCACTTGATTATAAAAATGAACAAGCAGTTGCGCAGTTTGTTAGTGAACTTAAACTCACAATGCCCATTTTACTAGGCGATAAAAATACCCAGAGTAATTATAAAATCAGCGCCTTTCCTACTTACTATGTAATTGATCAACAACTGCGAATAACCGCACGCTCAATGGGCTATTCAAGCCAATTAGGTATTACTATCAGAGCTCAAAACTAAATGTAACAGCTTGTAACACCTCCCTACATTTGCCTACATTTTCGTACAGTTTACTACGTATTTTTATATATTTTCTCATTACTATAGGTCGCAGTCACACTTACTCATAACCATGGAAGAATCATGTTAGCCACCTGCTTGCCATCACTTTACCGTTTAACGCCACTGGCGTTGTGTTTGCCATTTTTAACGCACGCCAACGTTGATGCTAATGAAGAAATAATAGAGCGTCTTGAAACCGTTTATAAACGCAGTAGCATTACCAGTGAAATAACCGAAAATACTGAAAAACTGATCACTATGCCCGGTGCTATGGGCGATCCACTGCGGGCAGTATTTGCATTACCAGGCGTTGTCGCCGCTGGCGGCTCAATGAGTGAACCGGCGGTACGTGGCTCATCGCCCGATGATAATTTGTTTGAAGTGGATTTTATGCCTGCAGGCTATATTTTTCATGATTTCGGCAGTTCTATTTTCAACAAGTACATTATTCAAGATTTTCAACTTTACTCAGCAGGCTATGGCACCAGTTACAGCAACGCCACCGGTGCCGTATTTGACGTAACACTGCGTAACCCTAAATATCAACCGATTACTACCACGCTTGATCTTACAATGTTTAATGCCGGTGTCTTTGTTGAAGGGCAACTCACGCAGAACACCGCGTTTTATTTATCAGCACGTAAAAGTACATTACCACTGTTCTTCTCTAAAGGTGAAGAGCTTGAAAACGACGATGGTGAACTCAGTGGTATCACCATCAATGATCCCCCAGATGATCATGATTACCAAGGCAAATGGATCTGGGATATAAACAATCAAAACGCCCTAACAGTGTCATTTACAGGCGCAAAAGACTCGGTTGCAGCAGGCTTTAATCAACGCGCTGAACTTTCACTAAAAAATCCTGAGTATCAAGGCGATGCTGATTTTATTCGTGAATTTACCAGCCAAAGTATTTTATGGGATCACTTTAATAAAGACTTTCATTTACGCTTAGGCGTTGGTTCGCTCGAACATTCTGGCCGATTGGAATACGCTAAACGTGCCACGCTAAGTGATGGCTATTTTGATGAAGAACAACAAAAGCAAATCACTTATAAAGGACGATTAAATTGGCGTGTTACTAAAGCCCAGCAACTGGTGTTTGATGCCGCCTATTTTGATAACGACAGTACTTACAGTTACGATAGTTTTCAATATCTTTGTACCGAGCTCGATCCTGATTGCGATCTAAACAAAGGTGAGCGAATAACGGGTAAAGACAAGCTAGCCCTTGATAAGTTCTTTGTTGGTGTTAGCCATGTTTGGGTTATTAACGAACAATGGCAAAGCGAAGTCGGCGTGCAATATCAAAGCAATGATTACACTGATGAAGATTTTGTGATGCCGCGTCTTGCGCTTAGCTATTTTATTAATGATCACAATAGCATCAATGCTAAATACGGGCATTATAATCGCATGCAAGATATTGACACTCTATTGCCTGAACACGGCAACCCGAATTTACGTTCGCAAACCTCAAAACACAGCAGTTTAGGTTTTGCACAAGAACTTGCCGATGAATGGACATGGTCTATTGAAGGGTATTACAAAACCATGGACGATTTACCGTTGGCATTAAACAATTATTCCGATGCAGCAATTCGTTACAGTAATGATGTAACTGGGCGAGCTTACGGTGTTGATCTATTAATAAACAAAAATAAAACTGATAAATGGTATGGCTGGCTTGCAGTTAGTTATGCCAAAAGTGAACGCACTGACCAACGCCAAAATATCACTCGGGATTATTACGCTGATACCCCTTTAGTTGTCAACATGGTGTTTAATTACCAAATCAGTGAAAAATGGCAAGGGGGCTTTAACTTTACTGCCCGCAGCGGTCAAGCTTACACCCCGATTGTTGGCGTCACAGAAAATTCCGAATTCGAAGGACGTTTTTTACCACAATATGGTGATCCATTTTCTGAGCGTTTCGATGTTTATCATCGGCTTGATCTTCGTTTTGAACGTCAAACCGACTTTTGGGGCTTAGACGGTGTGTTAATTTTAGAATTAATGAACGCCTACGGCCAAGCAAACACCAGTAGCATTGATTTAGATTATCAGAAAGTAACCTCGACTAATGATTTAATTATCAAAGAAAACGAGGATGATTTTGAAATGCGCCCTTCAATTGGCTTTAGTGTTAAGTTTTAATTAGCCACCCCACATACACCTTTAATACTGATTAAAGGTGTATGCAATCATTAAAATAGAATTCATCAATCGTTTTTTTACGCTGTTTATTTTTTCTCAATTAGTTAAGATGAATGTAAATAAAATCGAGGAGAGCGATATGTTAACTGTAATTTTTGGCCGTGAAGGCTGCCCTTATTGTGTACGTGCTAAAGATGTTGCTGAAAAACTAGCAAATGAACGTGATGATTTTAAATACCGTTATGTTGATATTATTAAAGAAGGCGTTAGTAAAGCCGATTTAGAACAATCAGCAGGTAAGCCTTGCCCAACCGTGCCACAAATCTTTATTGACCAAGCACACATCGGTGGTTTCACTGAGTTTGAAGCTTACGCTAAAGAGAATCTTGGACTTTATCAATAAGTTCTGTATAAAATTTGTTAATCAATTTGATTTACCCACAATCAAATTGATTAAATTATGACCAACATCAACTACATACAAATTAGTTTCAATTTATACAAGCATTTGCCTCGTAAATCCTATACAATGCGCGCCTCTTTAAATTCGTTGAGGCGTATTAATGTCAGAACCAGTCACGTTTGAATCTCTAAATCTTTCTCCTGCAATTTTGAAGGCAGTTGAAGAGTTGGGTTACAAGACACCATCTGAAATCCAAGCTCAATGTATACCGTTATTGCTAGAAAGAAAGGACGTACTGGGACTAGCTCAAACGGGTACAGGTAAAACCGCAGCATTTGCACTGCCATTACTTAATAATATTGACCCGTCTGTGAAGCAGCCGCAGATCCTTGTACTCACACCAACCCGTGAGCTTGCGATCCAAGTAGCTGAGGCATTCGAACAATATGCTAAACATGTTCGTGGTATTGAAGTATTGGCACTTTATGGTGGCCAGAGCTACAGTATCCAACTAAGTGCACTTCGTCGTGGCGCGCAAGTTATTGTCGCTACTCCAGGTCGCTTAATCGATCATATTAACCGTGGCACTATCAAGTTTGACAGCTTACAAGCTCTTGTACTTGATGAAGCCGATGAAATGTTACGTATGGGCTTTATCGATGATGTTGAAAACATCATGGAAAAAACGCCGCGCGAAAAGCAAACATGTCTTTTCTCTGCGACCATGCCGAAGCAAATTCAAAACATCAGCAGCAAATATATGAATAACCCTGAACAGGTTCATATATCTGCGCGTAACTCAACGGTATCATCTGTTGAGCAAGTGTTTTGGAATGCCAGCGTACACAAGAATAAAGCGATTGTTCGCTTTTTAGAAGCTGAACAATATGAAGGCGCGATTGTTTTCGTACGTACACGTAACGATACAGTACAACTTGCTGAATTATTAGAGCGCGAAGGTTTCTCTGCAGCTCCACTTAACGGTGACATGAACCAGCAAGCACGTGAACGCACAGTAGAACGCTTAAAAAGTGGCATGCTAAACGTTGTTATCGCAACAGACGTTGCAGCGCGTGGTCTAGATGTTGACCGTTTAAGCCTTGTTATCAACTACGATATCCCACAAGATTCTGAAGCTTATGTTCACCGTATTGGCCGTACAGGTCGTGCTGGTCGTACTGGTAAAGCGATTCTTTTCGTAAAACATAACGAACGTTATTTACTTAAAAATATCATTCGTCATACGAATTCAGATATTGTACAAGTTGAACTACCAACTGCAAAAGTTGTTGAAGAAAAACGTATCGAAGCGTTACAAGCTAAATTAGCTATTGCGCTTGAAAATAAAGATATTACTTTCTTTAATGAAGTAGCAGCTAATATGGCGCAAAAGCTTGAACTTGCTCCTGAAGACCTAGCAGGTGCGTTACTGTGTTTAGCACAGCAACAATCACCAATTAAGGTTGAAGAAGTTAAGATCCAACAACGTGAGCGTAGCGAACGTAATGACCGTAACCCACGTGAGCGTAATGATCGTGGTGACCGTGGTCGTCGTAATGAACGCAGCGAACGCCCTGCACGTGACCGTGATGCTAAACCACGTGAACGTAATAGCCGTGATGCAGGCCCTATGGATACTTACCGTATCGAAGTAGGTCGTGAACATGGTGTTCAAGTTAAGAACATTGTTGGCGCTATCGCTAACGAAGCTGACATCTCAAGCAAATTTATTGGTGATATTCGTTTACACGACAATCACAGTACGGTTCAATTACCGCAAAACATGCCTAAAGATGTACTTGATCATTTCCAAAAAGTGTTTATTTGTAAACGTCCAATGGGCTTAACATTAACACAAGATCAAGGTCCTGCTGAACCACGTGCTGAACGCTCTGAGCGTCCATCAGGTGACAAAAAACGCAGCTTTAACAAAGATGACAGTGCACGCGGTGATAAGCGTAGCGGTCCTCGTAAAGAACGTCGCCCAGTAAGCTTCACAGCTAAATAAGCAACGACTCTTTAATAAAAAAACCTTGCCACGAAAGTGACAAGGTTTTTTTGTGTTTGGAATAAAGTAAATATTCGTGAGGGGAAGATTTTGTGAAGTCACAATATTCGTTGATAGCAATTGCATTGAATGAATGAGTATTTGAATTCGCTAAAATAATCATGTTTTTAATAAAATTGGCATAAATAACGCTCTAACATCTATTTTTGCTTCTAATCGAGCCGCAATCAAATATAAACCAGCAAGTTTACGGTGAATAAATAATGCATCCACTGGTGGTGTATGCCATTGCTGTGCTTGTGCACTAAGTTGCAACCCAGCATCTTTAATATTTGCTGCCAGTTGACTATTTTTAAAATCAAAATCACCATCGTGACGCAGTGGCTCACACGCCATTAAAAATAGCTCTATAACATTATCTTTATAACTGTCACGCAATGTATCTTTAAAATAACCAATCTGAGTGGCCGCATTTAATACCCCATCACGATTATTCTCACTGCCTGCTTTAAATAAAGCTAGATAAGCTTGGCTCAACTGAGGCGAAATCTCACGGGTTGCCCCAAAATCAAATAAAACGATTTTTTGTGTGGCTGGTTGATAATGAAAATTAGCAAAGTTTGGATCTGTTTGTATCAGTCTAAATTCAAACATTTCTTTAAAAAATAACGCAATAAGTTGCTGTGCCACAAAGCTTTGCTCTGCTTTGGGTAGATCGGTAATTCCCTCTATAGGCTGAGCCTCAATATACTGCATCGTTAATATTTGTTTAGTACTGTGCTCTTTATAGACGTTAGGAACAATAAAGTGTCGGTTATTTGCCAATGCATTTTTATAACGTAATAAATACTGCGCTTCACGATGATAATCAGCTTCCGCTAATAATTGTATTTTAGCCTCTGCGACGAGTGGCTTGATATCAAGATCTTTAGGTAATAAACGAGACAGTGTAAGCAGCGATATAACATTATCAACATCACTGACCACACTTTTTGCGATCCCCGGGTATTGAATTTTTACAGCTAATTGCTCGCCGTTTTCATGGTAGGCCAAATGCACTTGACCAATAGAAGCGGCAGCAAATGGCCTAAGCTCAATATGTGAAAAACGCGATAACCAGTCATCTCCCCACTGCTCTTTTAATACAGTAATGAGTTGTTTATGTGGCATGGGGTTAGCGTCTGATCGAAGTAATGCAAGTAATTGAGCAAGCTCTGGACTGAGTAGATCCCCAGCATCCATTGACAGTAGCTGCCCTAATTTCATTGCCGCACCGCGTAAGTGTGATAGTTCTGTCGCTAGATTTTTTATGTTTTTAGGCTGCAGTAATAAGCTTTTATTATCCCAACCCTTTCCTGAAAGAGTACTTTTGGCTCCCTCAAATAACATATTACTCGCGACACTGGTTGCTAATGAGCCTAACTTTGCAAAGCGTGAAAATCGAGATGTAGGAACAGCGCGTTCATTGGCCATACTAAAACCTAGTTAACGAATATATTTACCGGTTTATACGTACCAAGCTGGGTATACGATCGAATTGACAACTGGCTGGATAAAACTAACCACAAAAAAACCTCGCCATTATAATGACGAGGTTTTTACACATAAATATTTAGCCGTGATTTATTAAGGCGCGACTGCTGGGTACACGTAACTTGCGTCTAATCCAAGCGGGATACCCAGTGCCCAGTAACCGAGTAAAAATAAGCTCCAGCCAATCATAAAAGCGATTGAATATGGCAGCATCATCGCGATAAGCGTGCCAATGCCCGTGCCTTTGACGTATTTTTGGCAGTACACCACAACTAATGGGAAATACGGCATTAAAGGAGTGATGATGTTTGAACTAGAATCGCCCACGCGATAAGCCGCTTGAGTTAAATCTGGCGAGATACCTAACTGCATTAACATAGGCACAAACACCGGGCCCAGTAGCGCCCACTTTGCTGAACTTGAGCCAACAAACAAGTTTACAAAACCAGTTAAAAAGATGATACCGACAACAGTCACCGCACTTGGTAACTGCATGGCTTTTAACAGCTGTGCGCCTTCAATTGCCAGCAGAGCTCCCAAGTTTGATTTACTAAATGCAGCAATAAACAAGGCACAAAAGAACGCCATTACAATATAATACGCCATGCCGCCCATTGCTTTACTCATGGCATCTATCATATCTTTAGAGCTTTTAAAGGTGCCAACGGTAAAACCATACACTGCACCAGGTATCCAAAACAGTAGGAAAATTAGCGGTACGATAGATTGCATTAAAGGCGAGCGAAAATTAGTTAAAGAGCCATCTTCGCTTCGCATTGCAGAGTCCGCAGGGGCTGACACATAAGCTAATAACGCAAGACCTGCAATCATCACTGTACTTGCAATAAAAAACGCGCGTTTTTCGTCGCTACGGGCATCTTCAAATGCAGGTAAATCTTCTTTATTACCATCTAATTCGGTATTTTTTAACCGTGGTTCAATGATTTTATCGGTGATGTACCAGCCTAATAAAATAATGAATAAACTTGAAGCCGAGGTAAACGCCCAGTTATTTAATGGGTTAATCGACATCGCGGGGTTAATAATTTGCGCCGCACTTTGGGTAAAGCTTTGCAATAGTGGATCAATCCCCGACGGAATAAAGTTTGCACCAAAGCCACCACTGACTCCCGCAAATGCCGCCGCAATACCCGCCAATGGATGGCGCCCTGCTGCATAAAATATAACACCAGCTAACGGAATGACTAACACATAACCTGCATCGGTTGCTGTATGGCTGACGATGGCGACTAAAATAATTGACGGTGTTAAAAGTTTTTTAGGTGTCACCTTTAACATTAACTTAAGGCCAGTATTAATAAAGCCAGAATGTTCAGCAACCCCTACACCCAGCATGGCCACTAACACCACACCTAACGGTGCAAAACCGGTAAAAGTTTTTACCATTGATGATAAAAAGGTCGCCAACGAATCACTCGCCAACATATTATTAATAATAATGGCTTCACCGGTACGAGGGTCGATAGCGTCAAAAGTAACACCTGAGAACCACCACGACAGTAGCCAAATTAGTAACATGGCAAACAAAAAGATGATTGCCGGATCAGGCAGTTTATTTCCTACCCGCTCAACAAAATTTAAAAATCGCGCAACTATGCCCGAGGGCATTGCCGCATCTTTATTATTATTCATTTCACTTGTTCCCTAGAGTTTAGTCAGTGGTACTTTAGCGTATCTAGGGAATGAGGTAAATTTTAAGTGAACAGAAAATACATTTTATAGGAACTAAATAGGCTCAATGCACAAAAAAACGGCACTATTGCCGTTTTTTTAAATAACTTTTTATTTAGTCTTTTAAGCGAGTGCTTTTACTTCTTCCCATAATCTTACTACTAGGGCTTTATCTTCTTCGTTAAGCTCACCATTGCGATACGCTTTCACTAAACTTTTTTCAACGGTTTCATTGAGCTCATCTATTTCAAGATTAAGCTCTTCAACTTGCGCATAGCCTACTGCTAAATCAAAATGGCCTCGTAAATAACCACCGGCAAATAACTCATCATCAGTGGCTTTGATCACTAAGTCATCAAAATACTGTTGGGCTGCGTCAATATAATTTACTAAACTCACTTCTACTTCTCCTGATTTTGCAGGGTCTTCTACCAATCAATCTTGATGGCCTACTGCATACATAATATGGTCGTTAAATCCGCAGGTTACACGAATATAACCGCTTAATTCATCATCCAGCTCACTATCGCCTGTATCGCAAATGAGCGGGCGGCCGTTTAAAGCCTGTAATTTAGTTTTGGTAGCCACCACAATAATATTATCCAGCCCTATCGCGCGAATAAGTGCTGGGCTTAACTGTTGATTGCCACGGCCAAAAATATGGCCTTGGCCACCAATTAGCGTGATCACTAATTTAGTGTCGCGCTGATGGGTCATCGCTAATAATTGTTCAGCTGTAAGATCTTGCGCAATTAAGCTTTGATCTGCAACTAAATCAACACCTAATAAGGTATTTTCAAGTCCCATTTCTTGCATAATAGCTGCAACTGTTGAGCCACTGCCCATTACATATAACGTATCTTCATCCATTTCACTGACGACATAGCCGGCAATATCAGCAAGTACCAGCTCGTCGGTTTCTTTACCGCCATTTTTTACCGCTTGTACATAACGTACTTCACTGGGTACTTGCATTTCACCATAACGTTTTGCTTTAACTGTGCCTTGACGAAACGCATCTTCGTCAATATCCATCACATCGGCATCGCCTAAGGTAACTAGTTCACCTTTGACCAGCATTTCGACTACCCGCCCTGCGGCCTTTGGCGTGATTGCATAAACCCCTGAATGAATTTTACAGCCTGCAGGAATGCCAAGTGCCGGTACGCTATCTTCAACCGCATGACAAATATTGCGCGCAGTGCCATCGCCACCAGCAAATAAAATTAAATCAACACCTAGCTGTTGCAATACCTTGGCTGCACGCTCAGTATCATCTGCACTACTGGGGTGCTCGCTTTGATACACAACTTCGGTATTAAAACCAAGATCTGTAGCGGTGCTTTCACCCATTGAGTGATTAACAGTATAAATTGTTATTTTATCTTGATAAGGCAATAACACCTCAAGCGCTGCTTTAGTGCGTAAATTAGCTTTTGGCTCAGCGCCAAGCGCCAGAGCTTTAGCCGCAACACCATCACTACCTTTGAGCGCCACACTGCCACCTAAACCAGCAACTGGGTTTACAATTAGTCCTAACTTAAACTGCATTACTTAACTCCTGAGGATGTTGCCATACAAACTGCCCGGCATTCAATGGCCATGGCGTATTGTAAAATTCGCTTAATGCTTTTAAAAGTGCAGTAGTCCGAGGATTAAAGCCTATTTTTAGGAACTGTAAAAGTTGCTTGTGTACTCGCGCCTGAAAATCAAAACGACAGGTTTGCTCACCATTTAAATTATCAACCGAAACATTAAACTCAAAACCTGTAGCAACACTCAACGCCCACTCGATTGCTTGCGGTTTTACTTCAACGGCTTCAAATTCTGCTTGCTGAGCTTTATCACGGCCATCTGGGCAATACCAATAACCGTAATCTTCGAGTAAACGACGTTTATCACCCGCCACCAGCCAATGAGCTATTTCGTGCAGTGCACTGGCATAAAAACCATGGGCAAACACAATTTGATGATACGGCGTTTTAACATCAGCGGGAATATAAATAGGCTCATGCTCACCTTTGACCAAGCGTGTATTATGGCTTTGGTAAAAAGTGCGTTCAAAAATAGATGTTAAATCGGCTATTTGATGCATAAAAGTCTGATTAATTCGCCTCGGTAAAATGCAACAAATGCACATTAAAATCGAGGCGAATTGTACGGGCTTTTAGCAAGAATGTAAAAGTTGATAACGACTAAGCAGCCATGCGTTATTGTCTTGTCTTTACTTTGCAAATTTAGCTAAGCCAAAAATATGTATTCGCTGCAATCTAGCTGCTTTTATTTACTGTTCAAGTAATAACCCTTATCCTCTTTACACTTACTATCCGAATTTAAGAATAAAATTATAAACCCATGTTCAAATTACTTTTTATAAAACCACCGAAGCTTTTAGTTGTTACTTTAATTACGCTGATAATTATCCCCCTGCCCTCATTTGCAAAAAGTGTCAGCATCAATGTGTTTGCAATCCCTTCCAAGTCAATCATTAACTTAGTTGAGCAAACTAGTGATGCATTAAAAAAAGAAGGGATCATGAGTTTTTATGAAAAAGGTAAGCCAGTGCACGCTACTTTGTATTTAACTGACTTTGTTGAAGGCTCAGAAGAAGACATTAAACGTGCTGTAAAAAGTATCACCGAGCAACATCAAGAATTTGCTATAACAGCGCAAGGCTTTACTGTCACGCAAAGTAATTGGGCATTTATTAACTTACAGTATTCGCCTAAGCTGCAAAGGCTAGCAGATGAAGTAACAATGGCGATTGAGCCATTACGCGATACAAATGCCACAATCCCTAGCTGGGTTAAAAACTACCCCAACAAATTAACGGCATTTGAGCGCTATGGTAGCCCCAATGTATTTCAGAACTTTCAGCCGCATTTAACATTATTAGCTAACGAGAAAAGCCCTAAGCTCGTTATTTTAAATAAACAAATGCAAGCCCACCCGCCTGAAGCGCAGGGTAAAATAATCGGCATTGGGATTGGCATTTCAGACCCGTTTGGCCAACAGAAACAAGTGATTGCAGAATACTTTTTTAATAACGATAAAAACTAACTTATTTTTATCGTTATTGTTTTACTAAGTAGCGTTTCAGTAGACGGGTATTGCGGGTATTTGCTTTAAAGTAAGCGTCAAAAATATCACCGACAAGCGGAATTAGGCCACCAAAAAAATCAATCAACATATTTATTACGATACGTAATTTTATACGCTTACTAACTCCTAAGCGCTGGGCTTCAAATAGAATATAGCTAGATAAAATTAGCCCAGCTAGATCTCCAATACCAGGCAGAATACCGATCAGTGCCTCTACGCCAAACTTAAACCGAGTAAAAGGAATGCCAATACTGCTGTCGGTAAAGCGACTAAACCTTTCTAGCCGCTTTAATGTATCTTGGTGTGATAGCTTAATCTGTTCCATACGTCCTCATAACCTTATCGCTTGGCAAGTTACTTTAAGTAACATCAACCCCTGCTTCATCGCAAGCAACAATATCAGTTTCTTTTAGCGCTTCGGTGATCCACTGTTGTAATGTAGGGCAACTTAAAACATGCTGACAATAATGCTCCGCCAAAGCTGAAAGTGAAATTTGGTAGGTTTTTAACCTAAGTACTACAGGCGCATACATAGCATCTGCGATACTAAACTCACCAAACAACCACGCATTTGGGTAACTACGTTGTTGCTGGCTGAATATTTCATCAATGCGGCTAATGTCTTTTTTAGCCGCCGCAGATAACTCAATTAGGCGAGTTGCACGAATATTCATTGGCATTTCATTACGCAGCGCCATAAAGCCGGTATGCATTTCAGCGCTTAAACTGCGGGCTGTCGCTCGCTGCGCAGTATCAATAGGCCAAGCTGTATTTGATAAATAAGCATCATTGATGTATTCACAAATTGCCAATGAATCCCATACCTGCAAGTCGCCATCGACTAAGGCGGGTACTTTCTGTACTGCAAAACCGTTTTTAAGCGTTTCATAAAACTCAGGGGTGTCTAATACGAGTTGTTTCTCAGTAAAAATAACATTGAATTTACTCATTAAATACCATGCTCTAAGCGACCATGTCGAATAGTTTTTATTACCGATAAATAATTGCATTTGCGTTCCTTAGTAGTGTTTAATATCCCTAATATAAAGCAGTAGTAAATTAATTACTTACCAATAGTTTTTATACAATACATAAGTAAAATTGATAGATGAGTTAAATATGGATTTAGACGCCCTACGTACTTTTTGCGCTTTTGTTGAAACGGGCAGCTTTACTCGCGCTGCTCAACAAGTATGCCGCACCCAATCGGCAGTGAGCATGCAAATGAAAAAGCTCGAACAAGAGCTGGGTAATCCATTATTTATCAAACAAGGCAGGCAGCTTGTACTATCGTCAAGTGGCGTTCACTTAGCCAGCTACGCAAAACAATTATTAGCACTGCATGATGAAGCCTATAAACAACTTAAAACCGGTGGTGGGCAAACTCGCGTGCTTAGCATGTCCTGACGATTATGCAGGCACAGTATTACCTAAAGTTGTGGCTTTATTACATAAACATATACCGCAACTTGATTTACAAATCAGTTGCGCGCCGACCAACCAGCTCAAAACACAGCTAGATCAAGGCTTGCTAGACATGGTGATTGCGACGCGCTCGCCCAGCTCTGAAGAAGGTTATTTTTTAGAATCAAGCAAAGGTGTGTGGGTTAAAAGTGCCGAATTTAACTATCAATCCGCTATGACCCTGCCAGTTGCAATATTTCAACGAGATTGTAAATTTCATCAAGCGGCTATTGAAGGGTTACTAAAGGCTGAACGCCCATTTAACATTGTTGCTTGCTGCGGCTCGCTCAGTGCGCTCACAGCATTAGTAAAAGCCAATCTAGCCGTTGGTGTGATGGCTGAGGTAAGTAACACTCAGGAGCTGGTGACGGTTACTGACTCAACTCTGCCGCCCTTGCCCGTTATTGATATCGTACTATTACACGCAAACCACGCTCATAACCCGATAAAACGAGAGTTAGTAAAGCTAATAGCAGCAGATTATGCACTTACCTTGTGAATCTTGGGTTTTAAAGACTATCGCAGCCTTACTAAGGTGCGTTTTCGCTTTGGCTCAGTAAGATATAAAAGTTGCGTATTATCGTGTGAAGCATTAATTAACATATTACCTTTCTCGTTCGCGATATGGCGTATTTCTGAGTGAGCGCTTTGTAAATCAAACATATTAAGCTCATAACCATCTTCTTGCTCTAAGGTAATACTCAACGTTTGCTCATCGACCGCCAGACCAATAATATCACTATCATCTGCGTGCCATACTTGAGCAAAATTGCCATCTTGATCGAGTCGAAATACCTGTTTGTTATTTGAAAAATAAATCTGATCGTGTTTGTCTAAAGCCATTGCATAACAAGCCAGCCGCTCTCCTTGGCCAGTGAATGGCGATAAACTTAATGTTTGCATGTCTAATTTTGCTGGGTGAAATGTAACGCCATCGTCAGCGCGATATGAAACCAAGATCGCATCTTCATTATAAAACTTCTCTCTGAGATAAAACGAATGATGATGGTGGGCTATTTCTTGATAATCGCCACTTTTTAAATCAATTCGAAACAGTTTATCTTTGCTTGCGGTGATCACTTCTTCGCCATTTTTTGACCAAACAACCCCAAACAGTTCTTCATTATTAGGGTTTGCAAAAATCAGCGTTTGTTTACCTTGCTCATATAAAAATAGCTGTTTTAAACCAAAACGATGGGATTCAAAGACAAACTTAGTTGAATCAGGTGAGAATACCGGCAAAAAATCAACCGACGAGGTATCGACGAGCTTTTCATACTGCTGAGGTGTTGCACTAGTTGCACGCAAAATATCAACATCAATATTTACAAGCTCCATCAATATCTCCTCACCAGATGGCGTGAATGCAGCATCTCGAATAACTTGATAATTATTAAATTCGATATCAGTTGAGTTGCCCTGACGATCAATAAGTAATAGATTATTTGTGTTGCTTATCAGCAAGTATTCACCACTTGGGTGCCAACTAAGCCCCTGAATACCATCTTCAATAACGGCAATTGTTTTACTACTATTATCCGTTAAATTCAGTATTTCAATACGGTAGTTATTTTGTCCTGCTTCATAACCAAGCGCTAGTTGCGTTTGATCTGGCGACAACGCATGTAACTTTAACCAGTCTTGACCCATTGAGGCTTTGATTACCTGTTTTTGTTTAGTTTCTATATTGACGGTCGAAAGCTGCGTATCATTTTTATGTTTTCGTCGCTCAATAAAATAAACCTGATTGTTATTAGTCCATTGCAATTGCTGGCTGGTAACTAAATATTCTTTAAATTCCAGTACGTTGGCGTAATTTAAACTCGTTAGAGTTACCATGTCTAAATTAAAATACGCTAATTGGCTAACATCATTTTGTTTTTCTATAAAAGCCAATGCGCGATTATCCGGACTCCAGCCTAGACTATAGTAGGTCGATGGGTGCTGGGATAATTGTACCTCTTTACCTGTCGTTAATTCTTTTAGCCAGATATGCTGATTATCATTGTCACCGCGAACAAATGCTAAATAATTGCCGTTATTAGATTGCGATTGAGAGGATTCATTGGCTTCATTTGATGTTACAGGCACCAACGCAGAGAAATCAGTTTTAACAACCTGCGTTGCAAATGCGCACCAACCACCAACCAAACATACAATTGTCACGGCAATAAAAGCCAACAACGGCCACTTTACACAGTGAGAACGTGTTTGTTCGTTAAGCTCAAGGCAATAACCCCGTTTCGGGTGGGTAATGATGAATTGTGGATTTTTAGAATCTTCATTTAATGCTTTCCTAAGCAGTGCAATATTGCGTTGCACATTACTTGGGCTAAACACTGAATTAGGCCACACAGCTGCAAAAATTTCTTCCTGGCTTACCACATTGCCCCTATGAGAGTACAAAAATTGGAGCACATCCATAACCTTAGGTTCGACAATTTGTACGCCTTCAGCTGAGGAAATTTTACCACGGCTAACATCGACGTCAAAATTCCCGATTCGAAACCTACCCACTTACAACTCCAATAAATTCATACAAATCATAGATTAAGATTTTCTTAAGATAAACTCAAGGGTTATTACATTGCCGCATTAATTAGTTCAGTTAATGGTTAGGCACCATTTACTAAGTAATAAAAAAGATGCAACGGATATTATCGACATTCATTATTTTTGTGAGCGCGTTTCTACTCTTTCAAATTCAACCTATCTTATCTAAAGAGCTACTACCCGAGTTTGGCGGTGGCGCTTCGGTTTGGTCAACCAGCCTATTTTTTTATCAAAGCATGCTGTTACTCGGCTATTTATATGCTCATTTGTTAAGCCGTTATCAGCTCAAACGACAATTATTTATACACACATTGTTAGTGGCTGTATCGAGCATCATTACTTTTAACACAATGGAAGTCAGTCTATTTTTATCACTAACACCAGCGTGGTCAGTGATTGCTAAATTGTTTTTACAGGTTGGCTTAGTCTTTATGTTACTAAGTGCCACCAGCGTACTATTGCAGCGCTGGTATATTGAATCGACCGCTATGACTGTACCTTATCAATGGTATTCGCTTTCGAATCTGGGTTCACTACTTGCTTTGCTGAGTTACCCATTTATTTTTGAAGTTTTATTTTCAATCGATGAGCAAAAGAGCTATTGGACAGTGGGGTTATTTGCATACTGTATACTGTTATTGTGCCTAATTTATGTATTATTTAGTAATGGCAGTATCGCTGATAAAGCTATTACTAAGTCAAAAACGACTTTGCTCGTCAAACCTAATTGGCTGTGGATTGCGTTCTCAGCAACCAGTTCAATGATGTTGATCGCGACAACTCAGATGATCAGCATCAACATCCCGCCTATGCCTCTGATATGGGCTTTACCATTGGTAATATATTTGCTGACCTTCAGTTATGCGTTTGCATCCGCAAAAAGCTATAATCGCGCCCATTGGACGTACTTATTAATATTTAGCGCATTCGCAGGGCTGATGATGTTTTTCCTTGGCAGCCAATTTAATGCTTTAGCTCAACTGGTGATCTACAGCTTTATTTTATTCATTGTTTGTATGATCTGTCATGGTGAACTTCGAAAACTCGCGCCAGATGGCTCACTGCTTACTGTATTTTATTTATATATCGCTTTAGGAGGAGTGATCGGCAGTTTACTCAGTGCCTTAGTCGCACCGCTACTGTTTGAACAAATAACAGAATTCATTGTGGCGTTAGCTGTAGCGCTTTCATTATTTATATACACGCTACTCACCCAGACGACGAAAACGTCCTCTTGCTATAAAATAGCTTTACTGGCTACGCTGGTTATTTGGGGCACAGGATATAGCTATCTTTTTGTTAATTTTAATCAATACAACTTAGCGTCTGAGAGAAATTTTTACGGTTATGTCACTGTCAAAGACATTACAACGTCTGATCTTGCTGAACGACGCCTAATCGATGGCACAACGATTCATGGCTCACAGCCACTTAATAAACAAACTGAACTCACAAACAGCTATTACCATCACCATACTGGTATCGCTAAATCATTGTCAGCATTAAAAAAGCAACAAGATTTAAATATAGGTATTATTGGTTTAGGTGCTGGAGTTTTAGCAAAGTTTGGCGATAAGTTCGATAAAATCCGCTTTTATGAACTTAACCCTGCGGTTTATAACATGGCCATGAATTATTTTTCATATTTAACAGATAGTCCTGCACGCATTGATGTGGCTATTGGCGATGGCAGAATCACCTTAACTGAAGAGCAAAAAAATAATGCACCGTTAATGAATGCGTTAATTATTGATGCTTTTTCAAGTGATGTTATTCCTACCCATTTACTGACTGAGGAAGCTTTTCAGTTATATTGGCAGCGACTAACAAAAGGCGGCTTATTAATTATCCATATATCCAATAATCATATTGATTTGATGCCAGTGCTCCAAGCTCACAGTAAGCGCTTCGATAAATCTCTGATCAAATTTAACTATAGCGGTACGCAGTTAGGCTCACAATGGGTCGTAATGACGAATAACCAAGCATTTTTAAATTCGATAACCATGACAGACTTATCACCGATAACACCTTATTCAACAGTACATTTGGCGCAATGGACAGATCAAAAACACAGCCTGATCCCGCTCCTGAAACTTTGATGTCTATCTTAAAATAACCACAACAAAAAAGCGCGATTAACATCGCGCTTTTAAATAATTCTAAATGCTTTTAACTAAACCCTAAACAGAGCCATTTATTGGCCCATGCTCATGATGAACATGCGGGTTTTGACCACGTTGACGTAGTAAATGATCCATTAAAGTAATGGCCATCATCGCCTCGGCAATCGGGATTGCACGAATGCCAACACATGGGTCGTGACGGCCTTTGGTGATCATCTCAACCGATTCATTACTCGTGTTAATACTATTACCGGGGATCGTAATACTTGATGTCGGTTTGAGTGCAATTGACGCGATTATATCTTGCCCTGTAGAGATACCTGCAAGCACCCCACCGGCATGATTTGAGGTAAAGCCATCAGGGGTTAACTCATCACGATGCTCAGAGCCTTTTTGCTCAACCACATCAAAGCCGTCGCCAATTTCAACGCCTTTTACTGCGTTAATACTCATCAGTGAGTGGGCAAGTTCTGCATCAAGGCGGTCAAATACCGGCTCACCTAAACCAACAGGTACATTCTTAGCCACTACTTTTACTTTCGCGCCGACTGAGTCACCTTGTTTTTTAAGGTCGCGCATATAGTCGTCAAGCGCGTCTAACTTGCTTGCATCTGGGAAAAAGAAAAGATTATTTTCAACTTCATCCCAATCGTAATTTTCAGCTTTAATTGGCCCAAGTTGGCTCAAGCACGCGCGTACTTCAATACCATGAAATTGCTTTAGATACTTTTTAGCAATCGCACCTGCGGCAACACGAATAGCGGTTTCGCGAGCAGATGAACGGCCACCACCGCGATAATCGCGTAGGCCGTATTTATGCCAGTACGTGTAGTCACCATGACCTGGGCGAAATACGTCTTTAATTTTGCCATAATCTTGTGAACGTTGGTCGGTATTTTCAATTAATAAACCAATACTGGTTCCGGTGGTTTTACCTTCAAAAACACCCGCTAAAATTTTAATTTGATCACTCTCACGGCGCTGCGTAGTGTAACGGCTTTGCCCTGGTTTACGCCTATCTAAATCGATTTGTAAATCTGCCTCAGTGATTTCAAGGCCTGCTGGCGTGCCATCCACAACACCGCCTAAGGCGACGCCGTGGCTTTCGCCAAAGGTGGACACTTTAAATAACTGCCCTATGCTATTACCTGCCATTAACTTTCCTCATTCCTAATGACTACTAAGTACCGAGCCTGAGGCTCGGCTTTGATTTTTGTGGTGATCAGTCTGCGAAATATGCAACGAGTTGTTTTTTGCTGATCACAAATACGCCAAATCCACCTTGCTCAAACTCAACCCATTCAAAAGGCGCATTTGGATAAAGGGCATCCATGTGTACCATAGAATTACCAACTTCGACAAATAACAAACCGTTATCAGTTAGATGATCGGCCGCTTCACTCAAAATAGTACGGGTTACATCAAGACCATCATGGCCTGATGCTAAACCAAGCTCTGGCTCATGGTGGAACTCACGCGGTAAATCAGCCATATCTTCGGCGTCTACATACGGAGGGTTTGCCACGATCAGGTCATATTTCTGCCCTGGTACACCGCTGAATACGTCGGATTGAATAGGTAATACACGGTCACTTAACTGATAATCAGTGATATTGATATCAGCAACTTCGAGTGCTTCATAAGAAATATCAACGGCATCAACCTGCGCTTCTGCAAAAGTTTGTGCTAATGCAATCGCGATACAACCAGAACCGGTACATAAATCTAAAATACGATTTACCGATTCAGGCTCAGCTAGCCAAGGTGAAAAGCGATTATGTATTAACTCTGCAAAAGGTGAACGTGGGATTAATACGCGCTCATCGACATAAAATGGCATATTAGCAAACCATGCAATATTAGTCAGATAAGGTACTGGCGTGAAATCATTTATACGTTCTGCAATTAATCCCGCAAGGCGGTTTTTTTCGGTGCTAGTTAACCGGGCATGCATTAATTCTTTTGGTGCATCAATGGGTAAGCTTAACGCGGGCAGTAACAAGTTGACTGCTTCATCCCATGCGTTATCAGTTCCATGACCAAAGAAAATACCACTGCTGGCAAATTGACTCGTGGTCCACCGTAGCCAATCGTGTAACGTTGACAGTTCTGCTACAGCTTCATCTAAGGTTGCTTCTTCTATTAATAATTCGCTCATATTCGTTATCTACCTGCTGCTTTAGAAAATATCAATTCAATCGAGGCGCAATTAAGGCCCCATGATTGCCCTATTGTAACGCTTTTTTACACAGTTTTTACTCTGTTTTCACTCGATTTCTAGCGTTTTTTTGTTTAGACTGCCGCTATGAAAAAAGATCCTCTCTCAAACGCAGATATTAGCCCTGACGACATCGATATGTTTCGTCAAAGTATTAATGGTGCCCGTGTATTTAAACAAGACACGCATCGCTTTGCTAACAAACCTAAAATCTCACAAGCTAAGCTGTTTGCCCAGCAAAAAAAGCAACATCAGGCAGAATTTTTCTTTTCTGATGAATATGTGCCAGATATTGATACCAACGGAACGGTTAATTATGTGCAAGACGGTCAAGATCGTTTTTTAGCAAAGCAGTTACGCCGAGGTGACTTTGTACCTGATTTAACCCTTGATTTACATGGTTTAAATAAGGAGTTGGCAAAAGATGAACTCGCAGGACTGATCCATGAGTGCAAAAAGAAGCATTACTACTGTGCGTGTGTAGTACATGGTATTGGTGGACATATACTCAGACACAAAGTGCCGCAATATTTAGTACAGCATCCAGATGTCATAGCAATACACCAAGCGCCACTTGAATACGGTGGTAAAGGTGCGGTACTTATTTTAATAAACTTACCACAAAGTGATGAATTTAGACGCTAAGCGTTAACGTTATCCCTATTTCAAGGCAACAGTGCAGTGCATATTTTCTCTATCATCTTTCCGCTGATTTTCATTGTTGCGCTTGGTTTTAGTTGTTGTAAATTAAAGTTTTTTGAACAGCAACACATTGCAGGGCTAAGTAAGTTTACTTTTTACATTAGCCTGCCGGCATTTTTATTTTTAAATATGTCGCAAATCGATTTACAGCAAAGTATTAGTTTATCGGCCTTTCTGAGTTTTTATATTCCTGTACTGAGCGTATTTGCCTTAGGTATTTTGGTTGACCGCTGTTATTTAGCTAAGCAAAAAAATTATCAACAACACAGTGTATTTGGCTTAGCGTCGAGTTACTCAAACATGGTGTTGGTGGGCATTCCTATCATCATTGCATCCCTTGGCAAAGAAATGATCGCCATCGCTTTTATGATCATTACCTTTCATAGCACATTGCTGTTTGCACTCACCTATTTAATCGGCGCAAAGGGCAGCGAACATGCATTTTCATGGTCAAGTTTTGCTAAGAGCATGGTACTGAATCCGATTGTATTGAGCATCGGCTGCGGACTAATATTAAATGTCAGCGGCATTGTTTTGTTTGATAACCTAGCAAAGAGTTTAGAGCTTTTAGCGACCCCCGCCATTGCCTGCGCGTTATTTGTATTAGGCGCCAACTTAGCGTTTTACAAAATTGCAGCTAACTGGCAACCCGCATTAATCGCCTCGTTAATGAAGATTTTTTTACTTCCTGCTGGGGTATTTTTAATCGGTGCATACGCATTTGAATTAGATAGAGAGATTTTGAACGTGTTAGTGCTATTAAGCGCCTCACCGGTTGGTGTAAATGCTTACCTTATTGCCAGTCAAATAGGTCAACATCAGGTGACATTAGCCGGTGCAGTTGTACTGTCAACGGTTTTAAGTGTGATTAGCTTTAGTTTTTGGTTATCGGTATTGCTTTAACCTTTACAAACCGCCAGCTACATCAACAAAGCTACCTGTGGTAAACGATGCCTGCTCAGAGGCTAAAAAGTAAATTGCAGCGGCAACTTCCTCAGGTTGTCCACCTCGGCCCAATGGCAGCTTGTCTTTAAGACGCTCCACCCGATTTACTTCACCACCATCGCGGTGCATATCGGTGTAAATTAATCCTGGGCGCACTGAGTTAACACGAATACCTAACTTGGCTACTTCTTTGGCTAAACCAATGGTTAACGTGTCCATTGCTCCTTTAGATGCGGCATAATCAATATATTCATTTGGTGAACCGGTTTTAGCCGCTGCCGATGATACATTAACTATACTGCCGCCACTGGGCATTCGCTTAATCGCTTCACGGGCACATAAAAAAGCGCTTGTTACATTGGTGGTTAGCACTTCATTTATACGTGAGGCTCCCATCTCAAGTAATGGCATTTGCGGTTTCAAAATACCTGCATTATTTATAAGCACATCTAATTTGCCAAATAACTCATCTACTTTTGTAAACAGGGTCAGCACTTGCGTTTCATCAGACACATCGGCTTGCACTATTTCGGCTTTTACAGCAAAGCCGCGTGCTTGCTCTGCTATTTTTTCTGCGCTGTGTTGATCCGTTTTATAATTAATACAAACATCATAACCGTGACTAGCAAAATAAATTGCGGTTGCAGCACCAATTCCTCGGCTTGCTCCGGTTATAAGTACTACTGGGTTAGATTTCATAGTCTGTCCTTATCTATACAAAATAATATTACGCCATATAAACCAATTTAAATTGTTCACAAACTAAGGGCATCATATTACTACGTTCAAATTTAGTTTCGGCAAGTTCCCGCTGATAATACGTCCAGTGCACTTTTCGCCAATAGTGAAGGCTTTTATCTCCTTCACCTTCTAACGCCGCATATTCAGCGGTTATTTCGTTGTAAGGCACGATTGCGACACTCATTGTTTCAATAACCCCTAAAGGCTCACCATGCCAGTTAGTGAAAATGGCTAAATCACCAACTTTGGGGAGCGCTTCTTTACTATGCTCAAACCAATAAAGTGATGTTGTAGTTGCTTGCTTTATGCCCTTTAAAACCAGTGCTGCACATTCATCGGCATCAATTTGATTATCACAAAAGTGCCAAACCGGGAGCTTTGTGATTGAACGACTGTAGGCGTGATTAAATTCATTTATAAGTCGTTCAATTGCTTGGGGGTTACTTGATTGCAGCAACAACTGAAATCTCAACTAACAAAGCATCGCGGGCCATTTTAGCTTCTACGCAGGCACGTGCAGGCGCATGATCTGCTGGTACCCACGCATCCCAAACCGCATTCATATCGGCAAAGTAATCCATGCTTTTTACATAAATAGTGGCGCTGAGCATATGCTCTTTTGAACTTCCCGCCTCATTTAAAAGTAACTCAACTTTATCAAGCATAGTTTGCGTTTGTTCGGTGATGCCCTGCTCTGCGTCAGCACATACTTGGCCACATAAGTACACCGTACCATTGTGCTTAACGATACGACTCATGCGAGTTGCGGTTTGAATACGTTCAATTGTCATAAAATTGTCTTTGCTAAATTAGTGTGTCGCTAATTTAGCAAATTTAAAAAGGAACGCAAGGTTTGGGTATGAGGCTAAACTGCTACGTTATTAGGTGCATGAATACTGAGGTATTGGCTTTTATGGCGACTTTCATCGTAACTCAATACGGCAACCGCTCCAGTGTTAAATATCGGCATATTCCCAGCACTCAATTGGTCAACTAAATAACTAACTATTGGCATGTGAGCTACGACCAACCAGGTATCGCATTGTGGATGCATCGCGATGAGAGTTTCTAGATAATCGGCGGCAATTTGTGGATTGCCTTCAGGGATTATATCGCTGCAAGTTTCTTCGAATAAAAAAGCGTTATGCTTTTTTACTCCTTCCGCTGTTTGCTGAGCACGAATGTAAGGGCTTACTAACAATGCCGTTGGGGTATGTGTTGCTTGCAACCATAAACCCATTTTTTCGGCCTGTTGTTGGCCAACCGAGGTCAAATTTCTACTTGCATCGTCAGCTTGCATCGGTGTTGCTTCGCCGTGGCGCATTATTAAGATTGTTTTCATAAAAAATCAACCGATTAAAGAATATAAAACAGTAGCCAGTTTGCCTGTTTGTCCGCTATATTAAAACAACGTCACACATTTCGCTTATGATATTCAGGTAAAAATCGCCAAGCAATTTAATCGCAGCCCTGAAGTTATCATTGTTGTTAACGAGTAAACTTAACGTTTCAGGAGCATCATTTGAATATCAGCCGCAATGATAACAGAACATACCGTGCCCTCACACTGGACAATGGTCTAAAAGTCCTGTTAGTGCAAGATAAAGATTCAACTAAAGCCGCTGCATCGATGGCCGTGAATGCTGGTCACTTTGACGATCCTGTTGATAGACAAGGGCTCGCGCACTTTTTAGAGCATATGCTTTTTTTAGGCACAGACCAATTTCCGGAATCCGGCGGGTTTGGTAATTTTGTTTCCCAATCCGGTGGCAACACCAACGCATGGACCGGCACCGAGCACACGTGTTATTTCTTCGATATTAACAATCAAGAGTTTGCACAAGCACTGAGCCAATTTAGCCGGTTTTTTATTGCACCTTCTCTCAACCCTGGCGAAACTGAAAAAGAACGTAATGCCATTGATGCTGAATTTAAATTAAAAATAAAAGACGATGGCCGACGCATCTATCAAGCACACAAAGAAACCGTTAATCCTGCTCATCCATTTGCTAAATTTTCAGTGGGTAATCAGCAAACCTTAGCGGATCGTAATGGCTGTGTAAGCAAAGAATTGCGAGATTTTTTTAACACCCATTATCAAGCCCAGTGGATGAGCCTAGTGATCTGCGCTGATGCAGAAATTGACACTATGGCGCAATGGGTTAATACCCTGTTTAGTGATATTAAAGGTCAACCTAAAGCAAAGCCTGTTATTGCTGCATCGCTATATCGTTCACAAGATCTTTGTAAAGTGCTGCATATAGAGCCGCATAAACACATGCAAAAACTTATTGTTAGTTTTGCCATGCCAAATATTGATGAGTTTTATCGCCACAAAACAGTGAGTTTTATTGCCCACTTATTAGGTTACGAAGGTCAAGGCTCGCTGTATTCTATTTTAAAAGCACAAGGTTGGATCAACGCCCTCTCTGCGGGAGGTGGTATTAACGGCAGTAACTTTAAAGATTTTAATATCAGCATGGCATTGACCGACGAAGGCATTGAATATTATGAAGACATTGTAGAAATGGTGTTTGAGTATATTTGTTTAATTAATCAAAACATCGAAAAGTTGCCACGCTTATACCAAGATAAAAAGAACTTATTGCAAATTGCCTTTGATAACCAAGAAAAAGCGCGATTGATCGATTGGGTTAGTAACCTAAGTATTAATATGCAGCACTATGATGAAGCCAATTATGTGCAAGGTGACTACCTGATGGATGGCTTTAATCAAACCGCGCACCAAACCGCAATGCAATGGTTAACCCCACATAATATGCGCTTAGTGTTGATCCACCCAGACGTTGAGCCTGAACATACCACTCAGTGGTATCATACCCCCTATCGGATCGAAAGCATTTCGAGCTGCTGGCTTGAAGCATTATGTGAGATTAATACCCCATTACCTGAAATGCTGCTGCCTACTGCCAACCCTTATTTGACTAAGGAAGTGTCGCTGTACGATGTTGAGCAACCGCAGTCAAAGCCACAACTACTAGTAAAAGAGCCGGGGTTTGATTTTTGGTTCAAGCAAGACAACACTTTTCGAGTTGCCAAAGGCCATTTTTATTTAGCAATGGACTCAGATTTTGCCGTTAAAGATATTAAGCATATGGCACTGACGCGCTTATTTGCGGATTTATTTATGGACAGTGTTGCAGAGCAGTTTTACCCAGCAGAACTAGCCGGTTTAAGTTACCATTTAACGTCACATCAAGGTGGCTTAACCTTGCACACTGCGGGGCTCTCATCGAGCCAATTAGAATTAGTTGATGAGTTACTTGAAGCTTTATTCAATGTCGATATTTGCGCCAAACGTTTTGCTGAGTATAAAAAACAGTTAGTCCGTCATTGGCGTAACAGTAATCAAAATAAACCCGTTGGCGAGTTATTTAGTGTACTTGGCGCTAAAATAATGCCGTGGAACCCAGAACCAGAACAACTTGCTGTTGCACTTAAAGATACCAGCTTTCATCAATTTAATTGTTTTCGTCGCGAATTTTTCAATGCCTTGCATGTTGAATCATTTTTACATGGTAATTGGCGCGAAAGTGATGCGATAGAGTTTCAAAAGAAAGTGGCTCACCACTTAGCCAAATCAGCGACTATCGAAGATTTGACGCGACCGTTATTTGAAATAGACAAAATAACCCGCTCGCAACTGACCCTAAATTGTAGCGATCATGCGATGGTTATTTATTACCAAGCACAAACCGATGACGTTGTTGAAAAAGTAAAAATGATGGCGCTAAACCATCTTATTAATCAAGATTACTTTAATGAACTTCGTACCAAACAACAGTTAGGCTACCTAGTGGGCGCAGGTTATGCGCCCTTTAATACTCGTGCGGGCATCGCCTTCTACGTGCAGTCACCTAACTACAGTGCAACCGCGATTTTTGAGCGTCATAATGCGTTTCTTGAGCAATTCCTTGCTTCATTAGAGCAATTAAATGAAGAGCAATGGCAGCAACAAAAACATGGCTTAACCACCCACATCGCCGAAAAAGATAAAAACCTCCGGCTGCGTTCACAACGCTTGTGGCTTGCCATTGGTAATCAAGATCATCACTTTCATATGCAACAAAAATTGTTAGAAGCATTGGAAAACCTTAGTCTTGCACAGATAGTTACTTATATTCGCGAGACATTTGCAGAACATAGACCAAGATATGAGCTACTAAGCGTACCTAAAATAAACAAAACGACAAAAAAGCTGATTTCTTCTCATTCTCTTTGACACAACACCGTGCTTCAATTAGATTATCAAGTGCAAAATACAGAAGTGCCCTATGATAATAATAAAAATAATATTCAACACATTCATATTCGCCTCATTATTACTCTGCTTTAGCCCATTGGGCTATAGCGAGCAATTAGTCGATCAGCAAACTTTAATGCTTTATTTACCGAGTGCATTTGTTACGTTAGTGCTGCCTTACTTATTATTCACAATCTACAAATTACGCCGCTCACGACGCCAATTATGTATTTCTGAACGGCGTTTAAAAAGCACGGTTGAAGGCAGTGGTGACACACTTTGGGATTGGAATATCAAAACTGGTGAAGTACTGCGCATTAACGATAAATACATGATGGATAGAAATACCATCATTGATGTTCCACCTAATAAAGCCCTTATTCACCCTAATGATATAGCGCAAGTTGAATTACTGTTAAAGCAACACTTTGCGGAGCAAACCGCTTTCTTTGAAGCCAGCTATCGCATTAAAGATAGCTTTGATCGCTGGCATTGGGTACTCGACAGAGGCAAAATCATTGAAAAAGACACCAATTTAAACCCGCTAAGAATGACTGGCACGGTACGCGATATCACGCAATTAAAATCAACCGAGGCACGCCTTAACTTATTCGCTAAATGTGTTGAATCACTCACTGATGCATTAGCCATTTACGATAAAAACTTTAACCTGGTTGATCTTAATCCCAGCTTTTTATCGCAATTTGGTGGGAACCGAGATAACTATTTAAACAAGCCATTTACCTTGCCAGGTTACGAGCAAAGTTATATTGATGATATTAAAAATACTGTTCGTCTTACCGACCATTGGCAACAAGAAGTAAAACTGCGCAACAGTGAGCGAAAACTACTACCGATTGAAATCTCAATCGATGAAATTAAGAATGAACATAATCAAATTTGTAACTATGTCATTGTATATTCAGATTTAACCGAGCGTAAAAAAGCCGAATCACAACTACATAACTTATCAAATCGCGATCGTACAACTGGCTTACCTAACCGAAATTTATTTTTTACCGATCTTAAAAAACTGGCAAAACAAGACAGCCACCATGCATTACTAGTATTCGATTTAGATAACTTTAAAAAAATTAATGACTCATTAGGGCATCAACTAGGCGACAGTTTACTGGCAAAACTAGCAATGCGGTTGAGTAAACTCACCCGTGAAAAAGATGTGTTTTACCGCTTAGGTGGCGATGAATTTGCCTTAGTTATGTCTGGCACTAACGATATTCATACCATTACCAGAATGGCAAAACAGTTTTTAGCCGCCATTGCCACGCCATTTAAAATGGCAGGTCACGAATTAGTGATCACTTCAAGTGTCGGCATTGTGTTATTCCCAGAAGATGGCAATACCCCAGAACTACTGCTTAAAAATGCCGATACTGCGATGTACCATGCGAAAAAGAAAGGTAATAGCTACTTATTCTTTAACGACACCATGAACCGCCAAGCAGTAAAACGCCTGCAAATTGAAAACTTAATGCGATTTGGTTTAAAAGAAGATCATTTTGAAGTTTACTACCAACCAAAAATGAATATCCGCACCGGTAAATTCACTGGAATGGAAGCCTTAGTGCGTTTTATTACTCCGAAAAAAGGCATTATTAGTCCTGGCGTGTTCATTCCCATCGCAGAAGAAACCGGGCAAATCATCGAAATTGGTGAAGTGGTACTTCATAAAGCATGCCGTGATGTTAAAGCCTGGCTGGATGCTGGCTTATTTAATGGCCGGGTTGCGGTAAACTTGTCTGCTAAACAATTTAGCTTACCGGATCTAACTACTCGTATTGATGTGATTTTACAAAATCACGCCTTGCCATCGTACTTTTTAGAACTTGAAATTACGGAAGGTACGGTAATGGACGACCCACAAGATGCTATTTCGATCATGCGCTCTCTCAGTGCCCGTGGTATTCATTTAGCCATGGATGACTTTGGCACTGGCTACTCATCACTTGCATATTTAAAGCAGTTTCCACTTAATACCCTAAAAGTTGATAAAGCGTTTATTGATGATATGCAAACAGAGCGAGGCCGTAATATGGTTGACTCAATAGTTACCATTGCACATAACTTAGACTTACATGTGGTGGCTGAAGGGGTTGAGCAAGCAGAGCAAATTGCAATCTTAAAAGAGCTTAATTGCGAAACGATGCAAGGCTACTATTATTCAAAACCTTTATCGCGAGCTGAATTTACAGAATTTTTGAAGAAACAACAAAACCAAGCGGCACTTAGTTTAGTACAACAGGCATAGATGACAGCCTATGGTCGCCATGTGCACGCTTGTATACCAACACAGCGCACTAGTGCACGACGATAATGTAAGTTAAACAAGCACCATGCAACGGGGCCTAACAACCCTGCTAGCACCAACCAGCGTTTAACTGGCATACCTTTTTTAATTGCCTGTGCATACATAACGACAATAGATACAACACTGATCAATAAATATTGCAAATTCACCACACCCATACCGCTTAAAATTAACCTGCAATGTACAATAATTAGTTCTTTATTTTCACTAATAAAATCAGAATATTTAATTCTTTCAGTAACAAGAATGATATACAAAAACTATTACTGTTGCTATTATCTACCCGTGTATTTGCGTGTGCAATACACATTTAAAGGATAATTAAATATTTCTAGGAGATATCATGTCAGAAAATACTTCAAATGTATACGAAGCACCAGCAGCAAACCTAACCAAAAATAATGAAAGCGGAGATAAACCTGTTTTAAATTTTGATCGTTTTTCGGCTTGGGGAGTGTTCTTTTTAGCCGTCATTACTTTTGGAATTTATGGTGTATATTGGCTAATAAGCAGAACCAATAAAGCCAATGCATTAGCAACTAAACAAATTAGCCAAGGATTGATATATGGTTATTTAGCTTTATACGTTGCGAATTTAATTCTCTCTATAACCGAAGTACTACCAGTGTTGTCAATTATTATTTCGCTAGCTTCTATCGTGGTCGGATTAATCTTTATTTTTTCGTTACGTTCTTCTATTTCAGAACTAATCAATAAAGGTAGTAGTGAACCCGTTAAGCTCAATGGCGTTTTAACCTTCTTCTTTAATATAATTTACTTCCAATACAAAATTAACGAAGCAATTGATCAACAGAAATAAAAAGTAAAAAGGCATTATTTTAATGCCTTTTTCATCTCAACCTGTTTCTAAAGCACTCCTGAGTGCTTTACATTCAAATATGTATTTAGCACATTAGGAAGTAACTTTTGTGGTTGTGTATCAATTGCGATAACGCCTTCTTTTTTAAGCCTTGCCATATTAGCTTTATGCGTATTTAATAAATCTAATGCAGCACAATAGGTCATAGCTTCATCATAATTCTCTATTGGCTCTGCAAGTACTTCTGTCAATGCATGATTAGAGAGGTTAATAACTGCAACAAGGTGATGCTTTTGCAATAACTTTATAGCTGGAAGCACCTCATCTAAGCTTTGATCATCAAATGTCGTAACAAGTAATACTAAAGAACGCTTACTTCTTTTTGCGATTAATTGATTAGCTGCAACAAGGTAATCGCTGATACTTTGGTCAGGGTACAGATCATAAAAATGATTCATCACACGCGATACATTCTGTGCACCTTTAACATTAGGTAACCAGCGAATATCATGATTAAAACTTTGCATGCTAAACCAATCCCCTTGTTTGAGTACTGTATGAGCAAGTAAGAGCAAAGCATTTAATGCGTGATCAAAGTGAGTACCCGATATGGTATCTATATTCATCTTCTTCGATGCATCAAGCATTACAACAACATGCTGATTTTGTTCTTCTTGGTACTCTTTAGAAATTAGTTTGCGACGTTTACTTGTAGCCTGCCAGTCTATCTGTTTAATACTGTCACCTTGTCGGTATTCCCTAAGTTGATGGAATTCAATACCATCACCTCGTTTTTTTGTCAGTTTTAAACCACTTATTGGTGTGTTTGTCACCCCATTAAGCGCTTGATTTTGAGCTACTCGACTAAAATCTGGGTAAACTTTTAACGCTAAATCTTGAGGTATTATCCAATTTGCCTGCCACAGCTTTAACCGTGAACTAATTCTAAGCTCAACGGCAGCCAATTGCGCATCTCCGCGTTGATGTGCGCACATACTCCATTGTAAACGGGCTTGCTCATTTTCTGCCAGAGTTACGCTGGTATATAATTCAGATAGCTCAATCGCATTGCTTAGGTGCAAACTTATATCAGTAATTAATAATTGCTCTGAGGTATTTTTAATACTTAGTTTAACTGGTTGCCAACGTCCCAATGACATGTTTTGATTGGTGTTTACCTCAATACTTAATTTATGTTTGAAGCGAGTAGGCAAATAATCTAATAACGCTAGTACAAGCAGTCCAGCAATGAGTACTGTAGTTAATAAACTCGCTGTCTCAGTAAAGATTAATATGGGTAACAGCAAAACTAATGCGCAAACCAGCTGCAACAAACGCTTTGCTGGTCGTAACTTAGTGCGGATCATGATCTAGGCGCTTCAACACTGGCTAGTATTGCTGAAATCACTTCATTAAAAGACACCCCTTCTAACTCTAGATCGGCTGAAAGTATCAAGCGGTGGCGTAAAATATTAGGTACCACTAGCTTAACGTCATCAGGGGTAACAAAATCTCGGCCATTCATCAATGCCATTACTTTTGCTGCTTTAATAATGTTGATTGATGCTCGTAGTCCTGCACCATGTAATACTCCTTGCCATGTTCGCGAACTACGAACTAACTCCACCGCATAATTATAAATCTTTTCATCTACTAAAATGTCAGCACATAATTGCTTAATCTGAGCAATATTACTGACGCTTAATACTGCCGGCAATTGGCTAACTTCTGACTCATTCGAAACAACTTTGGTGTTGAGCTTTAATAATTCAACCTCGGCCTCTAATGATGGAAAACCCAATTCAATTTTCATCATAAAACGGTCTAACTCAGCTTCAGGTAATGGATAAGTCCCCTCTTGATCAAGCGGATTTTGCGTTGCAAGTACCATAAACGGTGAGCCAATAGATAAGGTTTCGCCATCAATGGTAATTTGTTGTTCTTGCATTACTTCCAATAAAGCTGACTGAGTTTTAGCAGGTGCTCGGTTGATTTCATCAGCAAGCAAAATATTGGTAAATGCTGGGCCTTTTTTTATATTGAAATCGCCAGACTTCATATCATACATACTGTGTCCTACAACATCAGATGGCATTAAATCGGGTGTAAATTGCACTCGTGAAAACGACACACTTAAGCTTTTCGCTAATGCTCTTACAAGTAAAGTTTTGCCAAGGCCCGGTACTCCCTCAAGTAATACATGACCTCCTGCAAATAACACAGTTAACACATCTTCAATAATGGCATCTTGTCCAACTAACACACGGGAGATATTATCCTTAACTTGCTTAACTGCTTGCGCCGCATCCGTTAAGCTTATTTGTCCTGTTGCAAATTCGGTGCTCATAGGGCATTCCTTAATTGTTTAAATAGTTTGATATACTCTGTTCGTTGTTGCTGAGATTCTGGCAATTCAACACTTAGAAGCTCAGCTACCTGTTGCTTATCAAAATGCACTAAGTTGGCGATTATCTCTGCTTGGCGAACTTCGGTTAGTGATTTGAAGTGAGGGATCCTAGTTTCTACTTTGGCGTTAAAATCTTTTTTTAATGCAGTAAACAAGCGTTGCTCAAAACCGTGCTTTATATAAAAATTAGCAATCGCTCGAATGTGGTGTTTAAAGCCTACGGTTAAAATTAAATCAGGCGCATAAGCGCGACCAATACGACTACTAATATGCCAAATAAATAATAACATCAATAGCATCACACAGATCACCCACTGCCAGCTCCATTGCCATAACTTAGCAAACCAATTAGGGTAACTTAAATAAGGAACATAAGTTATTACATCAACCCCCTGACTCAACCAAACCAGTAAACTGCCATGATCTAAATGGCGCAACTGATGGTTTGTAAAGGGAGCTAGAGACGGCATCACAATAATACGGCCATCACCAAATTTAAAATCACACATGATAACTTGATCATCACTATTTTTGGTGGCTATACCTGGGCAGTTTTCAATTTCAAATGCCTGACTCAATTCTAAATCCAGTTGGGTATTTTCATTGAGCGTTAACACGCTATTTTTCTGCCCCTCTTTTACCATCACAAAATGATTTTCAAAAATCCCTTCACTCGTGTTTACACTAATCCCAAGATCTTGAAAGGTAAAAGTATTGTCTAAACCAAGTTCATCCCTTTGCTTATTTAATATATAAACAAGACGCCCACCTTCACTCACCCATTGGGACAATTGCTGATCAAGTGTGTGCGAATTACTAAGCGCCGCTTCATCGACAATTAACATACTGCGGTGATCAATAATAAGTGGTTGTTGATTATTGTTATCTAATTGCTTTTCTTTTTTCCATAGCACCCCATGTTCAGCTAATAATCTCTGCGCCATTGTGAAATTATCTTTGCTAACTTCGGAGTGAAAACCTATTTCAATCTCTTCTTTTTGCCAGTCAGCTGACAACAACGCTGAGCCAATAAAAAAAACTAACACACAGCACAAAAAAACCACCACAAACTTAAGCTTCATTTATTTGCTCCTTGTTTGCTGATGCCATAGCCTCTATTTGTGCTATTAATACGTTAAAATCAAAATTAAGTGATTGATGGCCCCAAGCCACTTTTACCCAAGCAGAAAAAAGTTGAGTAAAAACATCTTTGCTTTGCTCAGTGACTTTTGCATCAATTGCTGATTTACACTCTGTTTCAGTCATCGAACGGTGTAATTTTACTTGATGAGTGCTCTGCGCCCAGCGAAGCGAAAAATGCAGTAAATAAGCAAGCGCTAGACGCTGATTATTCTCATGATATGCTGACCTTGCTGCTGCAATTAAATCCTCAGGTAAGTCTTGCGGTTTAATATCAGCAAACATGGTTGGGATTATATGTTCTCGATGCTGATTTTTTTGTCTTTTCGGTAATTCTAGTGCTAAGAAGAAGCCACGCTTTTTAACTAATAAATACACCAACCACAACACAAATAAAACAATTAGCAACCAAATAAAATAACTAAGAAAATTGCCTAAGCTCTTGAAAAAATTAGCAAGCCAACGATAATCACCATCCGCTGAAGAGTCCTTTTCTAAATCAAAATTTGGTACCCAAGTGGTTTTCTTTTCGATAACATCATCCTGCGCATAAAGTGTAGAAACTTGCTCTTTTATAATTAACTTATCTATTGGCTCTGCCATTGACTTACTCGGCACAGCAAACAAACAGCAAGCAAAAAACAAGCAAGCACTTGATAATAAAGTATTTAATCTGGCCCGCATATTTTTAAAGGTTAGCTCAATGTCCCAGCCTTCTAAATCTATACGGCGGTGCAAGTAGGCCATAAAACCTCCGGTGACAAATAATGGTGCGACTAAAGCGACACTGATCACATACACACTATTAAATGTAATTTCCATCCACAAAGGGCTTTCTAATATTTGATACAATGGCTCTTCAAGTGACAACGACGTTGGAATAAGGGTAAAAATAATCGCAGAAATACCGATCATTAAGATAAATTCAAAATGTACGCAAAACATCATCCAAAGCGTTTGTTTGGGCTTTGATGTTGCAAACAGCACCTGTTTTCGCATTTCTTTACGACGGCCATCTAGCCTTTCTAACTGTGTTACAGGTGCTAAAAAAGCTCTGTTAGGGCTCAGTCGATAAAGCGTCATATTGATGAATATGTCACCCGCTTGCAGCTTCAGGATTGATTTTAAACTACTCGAAATGGTTGCCTGTTGATTAAACACTACTTTTGACATGTAGTCTAAAATTGGCCGTTCAAATAACGGTTTTAAAAACCATACAATAAAGGCGCTCCATGACCAACCAAACAATACACCGGCAAGGATGAACACTGGCACAGCTAAACAAATATACAAACTAAATAACGGTAAAAAATGTTGTTTAGTAAGTAATACCGTCAAATCAAACGTTTCATAGGCGCCGCGTTTTCGAGGATTAAAGCTAAGACGATTAAGTTCCATAGCGCATACCTCTATACAATCGATAAATTACATATGTCCAACAAACAGTACCTACGACGAATTTAATTTCATGAGCAATGGCACGGGGCGACCAAAATGCTTCAATAAAGGCAGCTAAAACTAACATAACAAAAGCACCAACAATTAATGGTAGTGCTGTTTGAGCCGCTTTTTTCATAGCATAACTGCGTGTAAATTGGCTTGGGTTTAATAACGCGTAGCCAATCTGACATCCCGCGGCAGAGGCAATAATAATCGCTGTTAATTCAAACGAACCGTGAGTAATAACAAACGAGAAAAATGTTTTTTCAAAACCAACATTGACAATATGCGCACCAATGGCGCCGAAATAAAAACTATTAAATAGCAAAAAGAATACAGCACCGAAACAAAGTAAAACTCCCCCTGCAAACATTTGAAAGGCAATACCAATGTTGTTATATATATAGACACCAAACATTAATATATCTTTGTCAGGAGCACGAGTCTCCGTTTGAACAGTTCCAGTTGGGTTATACATTTTTTCAATTTCAAGCACCGTACTTTGACCTAAAAAAGTATAAACGGCATCTGGATAAAGGGTGACCCAAATAAAAGCAATAACCGCCAACCCCCAAAATGCCAACAAATTAGCGCCTAACATGAAACGGTTTTCGTACAAAGCACGAGGAAAAGCAGTGCGGGCTATTTGCCAAATTTCTGAAAATTGGTTTTTGCGGGATAAATACAGTGTTTTTTGACCCTGTTGTACCAGCTGATTTAGCTGCTGAATTAGTAAAGGACTGTACTGCCTACTTCTTGCGATGGCTAAATCGTTGCAAATTTTTCGATATAATTTAGGAAAGTCTTCAGGAAAAGTACTATTTAGTTCGCAATATGCTTGAAATTGTTGCCATATTTGGCTGTTTAAATTTACAAATTGAGTTTGCTTCATTGCTTACTCTCACTATTGGAGCGACCACTGTTGATATTATTCTGCCCAGCAAAATGCCTTGCGTAATTAAATAATGTTTCAACACTATCATTTTCTTCGATATTTAATGGCTTGGATAAAATATTTGCTATTTCTTGACGTCTTGCAGGAGAAAGTTCATGGGCACGCTCAGTAAAGTCTAAAACAGCTAATTGCTCTTCGGTACTAAACGCAATGCTAGGTACTTCAGCTGGCCCGTCTGGTAATAACTCCCGACTCATAGCGTCTTCTTCGTAAACTACGATAGTTCCTGCAGCCCAATCACCGATGCGTTTGAAACGGGGATTAAAACACATAACAATTAAACCAAGAAAATAACCAACAGGCAGCATATCTGCGGGGCGAATTAAGTTTCTTACAACAATTTGTGAAAAGGTTGGAGGTAAGCCATTATCTTGAACAACACGAATTTTTAGACGTTTTTTACCTGGGGTCTGGCCATTTTTAACTTCATAAAAGATGTTATACCCCCATGAAATTAAAAAATACATGACAAGTAAAATACCTTCCCCAAAATCGCCGAATAACATAAGCACAGTAGCGATAATGGCTATCAAAATTGTGCGAAGAATAAAATCGATGATGTAGGCGTAACTACGCGAAACCAATCCAGCGGATGTGATAGCTATATCCACACCTTCAGGTAATTTAACAAACGCCCTATTTTCCAATCCATGGTTTAGCATTACATTTACTACAAATTTGATGATTACATAAAGTTGAACGTATCGAAAGAAGTAACATTCAACCAAGGAAATGATGCGTTATAATGCGCGTTTTTGTGTTATTTTTCAATATTCCTTTAGTATAAAATGTTTAATCATGAAAAACATTAAGTAGCTGGACTTAACCGCTTCAGCCATTTCACACATTTCTAGTTTACTTTTGAGGTATTTATAAACTCGGTAAAAATAACAAAACATAGAGGGGATTTAAGTGTGGAGGGGATTGATTATTCAATTTAGTTCAAGAGTTTTTTCTCACCCTGCTTTAAATAAAGAATATACCTACGAAGTCCATAAAACACCCAAGCTACTTAAATTAATTAAATAGCTTGGGTGTTTGATGGATTAATACTGCAAAAGACGTAAAGATTATTATTTTTCAGCACGGCCCATAAATTTATGCTCTGCGGTATTAATACGGATGCGGTCACCTGTAGAAATATGCTCCGGCACTTGAATGATCAAACCAGTTGATAATCGTGCAGGTTTAGAGCGAGCGCTCGCTGAAGCACCTTTAATTGAAGGGTCTGTTTCTTCAACCACAAGTTCAACACTTGATGGTAAATCTAATCCCACTGGTGCGCCATCAATTACAATGACATGCACGCCTTGGGTTTCTTCGTTGACGAATAAAATTTCTTCGCTGATCGCTTCTTTATTAAGATTATATGGCGTGTAATCTTCGTTATCCATAAATACGTATTCTTCGCCATCTAAATACGAGAACATTGCTTCACGACGAGTTAAATCAGCTAGTTTTAACATGTCGCTATCTTTGAATGTTTCATCTACTTTGCTACCAGTTACTACATCGTACAAGCGCATACGGTACAAACTTCCACCAGCACGGCCTTGTGGTACAGAACGAACAATATCTTTAACCACTAAAACGCGGCCATTAAACTCAATCGCAGTACCTTTTTTAACTTCACTTGCCTTTGGCATCAGTGTATTTCCTATAATTTATAAATCCCCAGAAACATACCACGAACTGGATTTTCTTCAATAAGAAAATATCACATACCGCTATTTTTCTCGTAGGGCCTGTATTTACTCATAAATTTTACCTATTAATCGATTTTTCATGACTAAACTACGAAAAAGCTGCTATGGTTAAACTACCAAAAATGACCTCAAGGACTGGATCATGGATCAGCACACTGCACATGAGTATTTAGCAAAAAAACCTCTGGTTATGGTTACCAAACCTTTCGGCCAAGAAGTTGATGTATATAAAGTAAACCATAAAATGTTTGCCACTTTATCGGTTGGCAACGAAGGGGAAACTGACGAAGACGGCAACCCTATTTGGTGGATGAATTTAAAATGCGACCCTGATGAAGCGCAATCACTTCGTGATATTTTTCCTTCAGTGATCCCGGGCTATCATATGAATAAACGGTTATGGAATACTGTTATTTTAGATGGCTCAATCCCGCAAGGTGAAATTGAACGTATGATTGATAATTCATTTAACTTAGTGGTTGCCAATATGCCGGAAAAAGATCGCAAAGCGATTGAAATTCATATGTAAGTCAAAATTTTAATGTTGTACTGCGCAAGCTACTTGTTCAGTACAACTTAGCCTTACTCAGTAAACGTTAGTAAAAAATGATGATCATCAAATAATACCCCACCAATTTCGTAAGCTGACGGTTCAACGCTAACTAACTTAAAGCCACATTTAGTCAACACTTTTTCTGAGCCTACATTCCCTTTCGTAACCACAGCAGTAAATTGTTGAATGTTAAACGCTGTCGTCGCCCATGTTAAAAATGCTTGTAGTGCTTCAGTTGCATAACCTTGACCATAAAACTCAGGCATTAACAGATAACCAACTTCGGGAGTGTTTGATGAGGATGTTGTAAGCCCTGTAACGCCCACTTTTTTGCCTGTTTTTATTTCAATGATCATCAAACACAAAGATTTATTGGCTGTAGGGTGCCCCGGCGCCAACCGCTGCATAAACTTATTACGTATTTGCGTATCAGAAGGCCTGTCAAAACATTTTTCAATAACGCATGGCTCATCATGCAAAGCTAAAAAAAACGCCCAATCGTCTTGTTCAAGGAGCCTCAATTGTAATCTTGCAGTGCTGATGTTCATTATTCTTCTTTACGCGGTATCAGTTAGGGATGCCCCTGTTATAACAACAAAGCAAAATGATTTCAGCAACTAAATTTTTTAAATTCTAGGCATAAAAAAACGCACTTCAAACTATCCGTGCGTTTTTATAACTAGCAATTAAATACTATTTCACTTTATCATCGCTTGCATCGGCTGGGTGCGTGTCGGTTACCGATTCAGCTTCAGTAGCTGGCGCTGGCGGAACAATAACTTCTTGAGCCTCAACCGCTTCGACAGGTTCTACATCGGTAACGTCTTGCGTAGCCGCCACGGTTTGTTCTACCACAACTGCTTTACTTGGCTGTGCAGGCTCAGGCTGATAAAAGCTTGCACCAGCATCAGCCATCGCAACTAAAGCTGCACACGGCGCAAATACCGGGTTAAAGTTAGCAAAAGTAGCCATTTCTAAGCTTACTTTGTTTGCGCCAAGTTTATCCATATAGCTAAATGGACCACCTAAAAATGGCGGGAAGCCAATACCAAAGATTGCGCCAATATCACCATCACGAGGACTGGCAATAATGCCTTCGTCTAAACAGCGGGCAGCTTCGTTAAGCATTTGTGCCACACAACGTTTAGCAATTTCGCTTTTATTTAAACGCGGTGATGGGCTCACGCCGAGTAATTCGTAAACTGATTCGTCTACTTTTTTAGCTTTCTTATCGTAAAGATAAAAACCACGGCCAGTCTTCCGGCCTAAGCGTTTGGCATCAATTAAACGTGAAAACGCATCGGGTGCTTTAAAACGATCACCGAGTTCTTTTTCAAGAATTGGCGCAATCTTAGAGCCGATATCAATGCCGACTTCGTCTAATAGTGCTAATGGTCCAACAGGGAAACCAAACTCAACGAGTGCCGCATCAATCTTTTCAATTGGCTCACCTGCCAGTAATAAGTTAGCCGCTTCATTCACATAAGGCGCTAAAATACGGTTAACGTAAAAGCCTGCGCTATCTTTAACAACGATTGGTGTTTTACCTTGCTTACGGGCAAAATTTACAATCCGGGCGATAGTCTCTTCTGAGGTGCCTTCGTGTGGAATGATTTCAACCAATGGCATTTTCTCAACTGGTGAGAAATAATGTAAGCCAATTACATTCTCTGGACGGGCAGCTTCTGCCGCAATTTGTGAGATAGGCAATGATGACGTGTTACTAGCAAAAATTGTGTTTGCTTGGCATTCACGTTCTACATCTGCCACCATACCTTGCTTAAGGCTTAGGTCTTCAAATACCGCTTCAATCACTAAATCAATGTGTTTAAAACCACTGTAGTTAGTTGTACCAGTAATTCGGTTCATAGTTTGTTGCAGTTCAGCCTTAGATAAAATACGGCGCTTTTGCTTTTTATCTAAAATTTTATAGCTGTAATTCATGGCATTACTTATGCCCTGCTCTGCAACATCTTTGATACGAACTGGTACACCGGCTTTTACAGCACTAACATGGGCAATACCTGCGCCCATTAAACCGCCGCCTAGTACGGCTGTTTTAGTGATTGCTGGAGCGTCGTCGTTGCGCCACTCTTTTTTCATTTCAGTGGTGGCAAAAAATATCCCACGTAATGACTTTGATTCGCTGCTCATTACTAAAGTAGCAAAACCTTCCGCTTCTGTTTTATAAGCTTTTAGTTCATCCAGCTCAACACTTGCGCGTATTGCTTTGATAATAGCCAACGGCGCAGGATAATGACCACCGGTTTTTTTCAGTACATTTTCTTGTGCTTTTTTAAAGATGAAGTTTCGGCCAAACGGATTCGATTCTAATAATTGGCTAATACGATCAAGCTTAGGCTTGCCCGCTTTCGCTTTACCTTTTGAAGCAAATTCTTTTGCTACTTTTAGCAATACGGTCTGTGGTACACAATCATCTACCAAACCCGATTTTTTAGCTTGTTTAGCGCGAATTTGTTTACCTGTTAACGTCCACTCAAGGGCTTTTTGCAAACCAACCAGTTTAGGCAAGCGTTGCGTTCCACCACCACCGGGTAATAAACCAAGTTGTACTTCAGGTAAGCCTAGTTTAGTGATATCACTGTCTGTACATACGCGATAATCGCACGCCAAGGCAAATTCTAAACCACCACCCAATGCCGCACCATGAATGGCACTAACAGTTGGAAATGGCAGTTTTTTCATATCAAAAAATGCACGGTGGCATAATTCGCTGATCGCCAGTGCATCATCACGACTTTGCACGTTATCAAGCATTTTTACATCAGCACCAGCAATAAAGTTATCGCTTTTACCACTAATGAATACCATGCCCTTCACTGACTGCTGTTTTGCGTCATCGAGCAAGGCTGTTAAATCATCTGCAAAAGTGTCGCGCAGGGTATTCATTTTTTCGCCCGGCACATCAATGGTGACAACGGCAATACCGCTATCATCAACGTCTAAATTAAATACTGACTGTGTCATTACGCACTCTCCAATACAAAGGCTGCACCTAAGCCACCTGCGGCACACGCAGTTGTTAGTGCTAAGCCACCGCCACGGCGGTTGAGTTCATGTAAACTTTGGGTGATAAGTCGTGCGCCGGTGGCTGCAAATGGATGACCATATGCAAGCGAACCGCCTAAAACGTTAAACTTATCCATGTTAATTTCACCAATCGCTTTGCTGCGACCGAGTTTTTCTTGCGCAAACTTATCTGAGGCAAACATTTTCATGTTCGCTAACGTTTGTGCTGCAAAGGCTTCGTGCATTTCAATTAAATCAAGATCGGCAAGCGTTATGCCAGCTCTCGCTAAGGCAACAGGCGTTGAATGAGCCGGCCCCATTAGCATGTCTTCATTCACACCAATGGCAGAGAATGCAAAGCTACGTACATAACCTAAAATGTTATAGCCTAATGCTTTGGCTTTACTTTCACTCATCATTAATACCGCTGCTGCACCATCAGTTAGCGGTGTTGAGTTTGCAGCAGTGACTGAGCCATGCTGACGGTCAAACGCTGGTTTTAATTTAGCGTACCCTTCAACCGTTGAATTATGGCGAATATTATTATCTTGTTCGATAAAACTTTTATACGGCGGTAAATGTGCAGTCATCACTTCATCAGCAAGTTTACCATCTGCCCATGCTTGGCTAGCAAGAGTATGTGAACGATGTGCTAAGGCATCTTGATCTTCACGGCTAATACTGTGAGTTTTTGCCATCTGCTCGGCAGTTTGACCCATAGATAAACCAGTTGAATATTCTGCAACCGCAGGCGGTACTGGTAATAAATCTTTTAAACGCAGCTTAGAGAATATTTTTAAGCGTTGCCCTAAGGTACGTGCTTTATTAAGATCAACAAGGCTACCTGCTAATTTTTTACTTACGCCGATTGGCAATACCGATGACGAGTCTGCACCACCAGCAATACCCACTTGCACCGAACCTGCCATGATTGATTCAGCCACATTAGCAATCGCCTGAAAACTAGTGGCACAAGCACGTGATACGGAGTACGCATCAACAGATACTGGCATGCCAGTACCCAATACGATTTCGCGGGCAATGTTTGGCGCTTCTGGCATTTGTACTACTTGACCAAACACTAATTGATCAATTTCAGATTTATCAAAGTTAAGGCGTTCAAGCATTTCGTTAACGACTAACTTCCCCATATCAAGGGCTGGTACATGATGAAATGCAGTTGCTTGTTTAGCAAATGGCGTACGTAAACCACTGACGATGGCAATACGATCGCCCTTTGCTGTTTTTAGTATATTTTGCTCAGACATTAATGCTCTCCCGCTGACAGGTCTGACCTGTTTGTTTTCCTCGATTCTAAACAACCCGTGTGCTAAAGCCAATAGCGAAATTGAAAATAGTATAATTAGTTACCAACCATAGGCTTTTTTTAGCATATTTACAAAAAATACTGCGCTTTCTATGCTAGGGTAAAAATCGTTAAAAAATAACGAACTATTTTGAAAACTTGAGTCTAACACTTGTGTTATAAACTATTTACCCATATTACTAGTTAAGCTTTTATAAACCTTGCAAATCAGGACAGTTTTTTTACTATGGCCACTAACGTATTTTCACAATTAAAAACTTATTTAGATAGCCAAATTATTGGCCAGCCAGAATTAACGCAAGCACTACTTATTGCTATTTTAGCCGATGGTCACTTATTAGTAGAAGGCCCTCCAGGGCTTGCTAAAACTCGCGCAGTAAATGCATTAGCCAAAGGCGTTGAAGGCTCATTCCAACGCGTACAGTTTACCCCAGATCTATTACCTGCTGACGTAACCGGTACTGATATTTATCGCCAACAGACCAGCGAATTCGTTTTTGAAAAAGGCCCACTCTTTCATAACCTTATTTTAGCCGACGAAATTAACCGTGCCCCAGCTAAAGTGCAATCAGCCTTATTAGAAGCCATGGCTGAGCGCCAAGTCACGGTTGGTAAAAACACTTATCCGCTGTCGGATTTATTTATGGTGATGGCAACCCAAAATCCACTGGAGCAAGAAGGTACTTACCCGCTACCAGAGGCGCAATTAGACCGTTTCTTACTCCACCTAAGTATTGATTATCCAGGCGCCGAGCATGAGCTTGATATTTTACGCCTTACCCGTGGCGAAGCGTTGAGCGAGCATCAAGCACCAGCACAACAAATTAGTCAAAGCGATTTATTTGCCTCTCGCAAAGCAATTTTAGGGCTGTATTTAGCCGAGCCACTTGAGCAATATTTAGTGCAACTTATTATTGCAACGCGTGAAGGCGCAAAACTAGACGCCCAATTAGGCAGCTGGATTGAATATGGCGCAAGTCCGCGTGCCACCATCGCCTTAGATAAATGTGCCCGTGCTCATGCATGGTTACAAGGTCGTGACTTTGTTGCTCCAGATGATATTCAAGCTGTGTTACATAATGTTCTGCGCCATCGCATTATTTTAAGCTATGAAGCACAAGCCGATGGTATTACTAAAGATCAAGTCATTAGCCGTATTTTAGAACTTGTTGCCGTGCCATAAACCATGCAAAGCCAATTAGATAACCAACAGTGGCTCAGCCTAAGTCATAGCCATGGGGTCGACTTAGGCTTGAAAGAGCTGATGTATTATAAAGCGAAAGCTCGCTTATTAGAGCTTGCGCCAAAAGTTAAAATTAGAAATAGCCTGACCGGCCAATATCTCGCGCCTCATAAAGGCCGTGGTATGGAGTTTGCTGAAGTACGTCATTATCAACAAGGCGATGATATTCGCTCAATTGATTGGCGCGTTACAGCACGTACTGGCGAAACACACACTAAGTTGTTTCAAGAAGAAAAAGAACGGCCAGTGTTTGTGTTTACAGACTTTTCTAATTCAATGCTGTTTGGCTCAAAGCTATTACTTAAATCTGTGCAAGCGGCGCATATCAGTGCCTTGGTTGCGTGGTCAGCGTGCCAACGCGGCGATCGCATCGGTGGCATAGTGTTTAATCAACACGGTCATTTAGAGCTCAAGCCCAGCGCCCGCGAAAAAGCCGTGTTAAAACTATGCCACAATTTGTGTAATAACCACCAGCAAGCACTCGCGCAGATTGATGAGCCCACCGAAAATAAACTCAGCGATAACCTCAAGCGCTTAAACCATTTAGCCAAGCCAGGTAGTTTAGTGTATTTGGTGTCTGATTTTAGCACCCTTGATGATGCCAGCTTTAAGCAATTAGAAATACTGAGTCGTCACTGTGAGCTAATTGGCTGCCATATTAGCGACCCATTTGAGCATCAGCTACCGGCGTTTAAGCAAACAGTCACGGTTAGCGCCAACGGCAGTGACTTTGCGTTACCGCTGATGGATAAAAGTTTTCGTGATAAATTTGCTAAAACTGCTGAGCAAGCATTTACCACACGAATGCAACGCTTAACTAAATCGGGTCTTAATTTAATATCATTCAATGCAGCCACACCTCTTGAGCTGCAATTAGTGAGAAAGTAATATGCAAACCTCTTCATTAGCTGGCCTCCATGATGTGATTGTGCCAAGCCATGTTTCTTGGTGGCCTTTAGCACCTATTTGGTGGCTCATCATTGTCGTGTTACTCGTAACTGTAAGCTTTATAAGTTACCAGTTGTACCGGGCACGGCAGTTTAAAAAAGCCAAACGCCAAGCTATTTCCCTCAGTGAACAACACGCAGAAGATGCCCAACAACTACATATTTTAATTAAACGCCTGGTTTTACACTATTATCAGCAAAGTGCTGCATCACAAGGCACAAAACAATGGTGTATTACTCTAAATAAGCTGACCGGACAACAATTTACTGAACACGAACTGATGAGCCTTTATCAATCACAAAGCAATCAAACTGCGCTGGCACAGAAATTAAAACTCGCCATTGTGCAATTTAAATTAAAGGAGCCGCTGAATGTTTGAATTTAGCTGGCCTTGGTTATTTGTATTATTACCGCTGCCTTGGTTGTTGCGCCTATTTAAGCCAGTGCACAATGAAGGCAATACCCGCTTACGTATTCCAAGCTTCGCCAAACACAATTTAGGCGCGCAAGTTGTCCTGCAACAGGCGCGTGGTATTAGTATATTTGAATGGTTGATTTGGTTGCTTTTAGTCACCGCTTTAGCTAACCCAACCTGGCTTGATGAGCCAATTACCTTACCTAACGAAGGCCGCGATATCATGCTAGCTGTGGATTTGTCAGGATCAATGACCGAGCAAGATATGGCTTATCAGGGCCAATATGTTGACCGTTTAACTATGGTGAAAGCGGTATTAAGTGACTTTATTGAGCAACGTCAAGGCGACCGCTTAGGATTGATTTTATTTGGTGATACGGCATTTTTACAAACACCACTAACGCGAGACGTTAAAACCGTAAGCCAAATGCTATCAGAAGCGCAAATAGGCTTGGTTGGCCGTGCCACCGCCATTGGCGATGCACTGGGCTTATCAGTAAAACGTTTTGCCAGTAAAGATGAAAGCAATCGCATTGTAGTGTTATTAACAGATGGTCAAAACACCGCCGGTAACTTAGATCCAGAAGAAGCCCTACTGCTTGCCCGCGAAGAAGGCATTAAAGTGTATACCATCGGCGTAGGCTCTGATAATCCGCGTGGCTTTAGCTTATTTAATATGGGTGGCATGAGCGGAGGTAGTTTAGATGAAACCCTGCTAAAACGTATTGCCGAACAAACTGGCGGCCTTTATTTTCGCGCAAAAGACGTTGCCGGCTTACAACAAATTTATCAAGAACTTGATAAACTTGAGCCGATCAGCGCTGATGAGCAAACCTTTCGCCCACAAAGTGCGTTATTTTACTTCCCTTTATTAATTGCACTGACCTTGATTGGTCTGCGCGTTATGTTTATCAGTGCAAAAGCATTAAGACAGGAGGCCTAATGGACTTTGAATTTATCCGCCCGACCGTATTGTGGTTATTAGTTCCTGTGTGTTTAGTGTTTACTATTGCAATAATAAAGCACAAGAAAACCAGCCAAGGTGAATTAATAGCAGCTCACTTAGCAAAATTTGTGATCAACACCAACAACCAAAAAAACACGCAACCCATGTGGCTAATTGCCCTCTTTGCAGTGTTAGCCGTCATTTTTAGCGCAGGGCCCAGTTTTGAAGAAAAACAAGTGCCGGTATTTCAAAGCAAAAATGCCCGTGTAATTGTGATGGATATGTCGCTATCGATGTACAGCACGGATATTGCGCCCAGTCGTTTAGTGCAAGCGCGCTTCAAAGCGCTGGATATGATCAAACTATTTAAAGAAGGTGACACTGCGTTAGTGGCCTATGCAGGCACTGCTTATACCATTTCGCCGCTAACCAATGATGCCGCGACGCTTGAAAACCTGATCCCAAGTTTAAGCCCAGATATCATGCCTGATAAAGGCTCCAACGTACTTGCTGGGCTTGATGCTGCAAAAGAGTTATTAACACAAGCCGGATACCTTGAAGGCGATATTATCTTAGTAACAGATGGTATTGAACAAAGTGAGCAACAAGATATAAGCCAATTTACAGACGTTAACCCTTATCGATTAAACATTTATGGTATCGGAACAGAGCAAGGCGCGCCAATTAAACTTCCTGAAGGTGGGTTTTTAAAAGATAGTTACGGGCAAATTGTGGTGCCCACCATCAACATCAGTATGCTTAATGGTCTAGCAAGAAACAGTGGCGGTAAATTTGCGACTTATCAACCGAGTGCCCGCGATATTCAAATTTTTGCACCCAGTGCAAATAGTGAAATACTGAAAAATGAAAAACAAAGTCAAGCGCTCTGGCGTATTGATGCGGGGATTTATGGCTTGTTTATTTTACTGCCAATGATGCTGTGGATTTTTCGCCGAGGAGCTTTTGCAGCTGCATTTTTAGTGGTGAGCTTTTTACCGCAACACAATGCTTATGCAGTAGAGCTGCCTTCAGTATTTAAAAATCAAGATCAACGTGCGCTGGACGCTTATCAACAGGGTGAATATGAGCAAGCTGCCACAGCAGATTCTAGTCAATTAAAAGGCGCTGCGCTTTACCAGCAAGGTAATTTTGATGCTGCTTTGGCACAATTTAGCCAAGATAAAAGCGCCACTGGTTTATATAATTACGGTAATGCACTAGCAAAGGCAGGCAAGCTCGACGAAGCAATTGCCGCCTATCAGCAAGCACAAGCTTTGCAAGACGACTTTACCCAAGCAAAAGAAAATCAGGCACTTGTTGAGCAATTGAAAAATCAACAGCAACAGCAAAATCAACAAGGCCAAGACGGCGAACAAAACCAAGATCAAGACCAAAAAAGCCAAGATGGTGAACAAGGTCAAGATCAGCAAAATAAAGACAAGTCACAGCAAGGTGAGCAGCCAAATCAGGATCAGCAATCTCAACAAGGCGATGAATCTGAGCAAAGTGATGAACAGCAGACTGATGATAAACAGCAAGATGGCAAACCATCTGATCAACAAACTGATAAGCAAAACGATCCACAAATGGAGGCTGAACCTCAGCAAGGTGATAAAACTGATGAGCAACAGCAACAAGATGCGCAAACCGAGCCCAAAGATGACTCTACAAACGACGATAAGCAGGCGCAGCCACAAATGACTCCTGAGCAACAGCAACAAGCTGAAGAAGCGGCAAAGCAACAAGCTGTGCAAGCGCAAACCGCAGAGCTTACCAACGAAGAAAAAGAGAAAGCGCAGCAGCTTAGTCAGTTATTGCGAAAAGTACCCGATGATCCCGCAATCCTGTTACGTAACAAAATGCAATTAGAAGCCCAAAAACGAAACAATCAACGCCGTCCACAAGGAGTCGAAAAATCATGGTAATGCGATTAATCTGTTGTTTATTGCTTATCAGCGCTATGCCCTCGTGGGCCGTTACGCAATTACAAGCCAGTGTTGATAAAAACCCTGTACTAGCGGGTGAATTTTTTATGCTCAATATCAGTGCAGATGACACCATAAAAAATGATCAACCTGATACCTCAGTCCTGTTAAAAGACTTCGTGGTTGGCCGCACCAGTGTCAGCACCCGCACAAACATCATTAATGGTAGTATTTCAAAAGAAACCACCTGGTCTATTAAACTTATGACCCGCACTGCCGGTGATTATACAATCCCAGCATTTAGTGTAGCAGGTGCCAGCTCTGCGCCCATTGCATTAAAAGTGGCTGAACGCAGTAAAGATGCGCAGCAAAACAACGATATTTTTATTAAAGCATCGCTTTCAAGTGACAGTCTATTTGTTCAAGAGGCAGGCCTTTACACGGTTAAGCTATATCTTGCCAAAGAGTTACTTGATGGTAATTTAAGTGCCCCCGCGATGCCCGATGCGCAGCTAAGTCAAATCGGCAAGCAGACTGAAAACTATGAACTTGTTGATGGTAAGCGTTACTTAGTGATCACTCGCGAGTATTTAGTACAGCCCCAAAAAAGTGGTAGTTACACGATTCAAGCACCAACTTTTCAAGGTCGAATTCGCCAAGACTATCGCCAATTAGATGTATCTGCACTGGGTGATAATGTCGATATTGAAATTAAACCGATACCAAGTGACTACCAAGGTGCATGGCTGCCTAGTGAATTAGTTAATTTAGATGAGCAATGGCAACCCGCTGACGACACAGTAGAAGTGGGTACACCTATTACGCGAACGCTGACCTTAACTGCACTTGGTATCACCAAAGAGCAACTACCTGATATTGAACTACCTGAAATCAAAGGTATTCGCAGTTACCCAGATGAAAAAGAAAATAATCACTTGGTTCGCGATGGTCGGGTAATATCACAACAAACAGCCTCGTACGCATTGTTACCGCAGATGCCAGGCACTTATACACTGCCAGAGGTAAGCGTGCCTTGGTATAACACTAAGATTAACCGGATCAGTTATGCAACATTACCAGCTCGTACTATTACAGTAACACCTAGTAGCACAAGCACTCCCGCAGCCGTTGCTGCGCAGCCACTTACGCCATTACAAAGCGCAACAACAGATACTGCAGCAATAAGTTATCAAGCAACGCCGATAAATCAGTATCCGCTATGGTTAATTATTATCAGTGTGATTGGTTATTTATTATGGTTTATTACCTTGATTTTATGGTGGCGCAGTCAATCTCAGCGCAGCTTGATGCAAGCAAAGCCGACAGTAACCCATAGTGATTCATCAATTTCATTAGATGAATTAAAGAAACACGCTAAAAGCAATGATGTAAGTGCCTTTTATCAGGCGCTAAATCGTTACGCAACGCACTTAACAAAACAATCGAGCGGTGCAATAGACAAGCTTGAACAACTAGCTGATAATGCACAGCTTAGTCAACATATTGCTAAACTAAGGGCTGCACTCTATAGTCCTAATGATACAGATGTTGATTTAATTGCGATTGTCGGCATGTTAGAAGAGCAACGTAAAGTACAAAAAAAATCACAACAAGCTGTATTAAAAGGACTTTATAAATAGAGTTTAAGTGACGGGGAGCAATCCCCGCGCTCAAATAGTAAATAACTTAAAATAAATAAAAAAGTGCTTATGCTTGGAAATGAAAACTCTAAAAGTCAGGTCTTAGTTGATATGGCAGAGAAAAAAACACGCTATGAAAAACTTGTTCATGTTTATCATAGCGAATTATATCGCTTTGCTTATTGGCTCTGCCGCGACCCTAATATTGCCGAAGATCTTGTCCAAGAAACATTTTTACGTGCTTGGCGATCTCTGGATTCATTATTAGATCAAAAAGCAGCTAAGCCATGGCTATTGACGATTTTACGCCGGGAAAATGCCCGTCGTTTTGAACGCAAACAATTTGATTATAGCGATGTTGAAAACGACACCTTAGTTGACGAAAAAAGCGTCACCTTGGATGACGAAATGGAACAAACAGTGATCCAACGTCACATCGCTAAGTTACCTGATGAATACCGCGAGCCATTATTATTACAAGTAGTTATGGGCTGCTCTGGTGAAGAGATAGCAGAAATATTAGATTTAAATAAAAACACGGTTATGACGCGTTTATACCGCGCCAGAAACCAGTTAAAAGAGGCATTGAGCCGTGATGATGAACAACTTAAAGGGGCATCAAATTAATGGATGATCTCGAGTTTCGTCGCCGAATTAGCGCACAGCCAAACAGCACAGATAAGGAGCTTGTGGAGTTTGCAGAGCAACACTCTGAGCGACAAGAATTTATTAATGATATGCAGGCCTTTGATTTAGAGCTTGCCAATGCACTTGACGTACCGGTGCCAGCAGGTCTTGCCGAGCGTATTTTGGCAAATACCGCAGCGCATGCACAAAACGAGTCGCTCACAACTGAGCAACTCAACCAAGCACCAGCTGATATCAGCGCGCAAACACCGCCGCAACTAACAGATAATGTAGTTGAGGCAAGTACACGTTTTAAACGTGCTCGTTTACCACTTGCCATGGCAGCCTCAGTATTAGTGGCTGTGGGAGCATTTTTATTTAGCAGCGAACAAAATGTTGCGTACGCAGCTGGCGAACATGCGCTTGCTCATGTTTACTATGAAATTAATTCGCTGCAAAAGACCGAAGCAATCAGCTTAGCAACGGTAAATGAAAAATTTGCTGTGTTAGGCGGCCATTTAGATGAATTGCCAGGTAAAGTGACTTACCTAATGTTTTGTGACTTTAAAGGCCAAAAGGGATTACACCTGGTTTTTGAATCAGACTATGGCCCGATGACGGTATTTATAGTGCCATCAAAACAGCAATCGTTTGGCATCGGCGACGATGATTTTCAAGACGATCGTTTTGAAGGCCATATTAACCGTGGTGCTGACGCAGATACTATTTTAGTAGCAAGTCTTGGTGCGCCATTAGAAAATTACAATGATCGTATCAATGGTGCGATCCGCTGGTTAAATTAACCTTCCTTTTGCATTGCCGTTATTATGGCGGCAATGCAACTTAATTGACGCGTAGTTCTAGGTTAAAAAATAAAACCGCACAACAATAAGTTAGTGCGGTTTTTTATTTCAATAAACGCTATTTAATAAGATTATTTACAAACATCTGCAACAGCATTTGCAAAGTAATCGATATTAGCTTGACTGATACCCGCTACGTTAACGCGGCTTGAACCAACAATGTAGATACCGTATTCTTTTTGTAGGCGCTCAATTTGCTCTTTATTAATACCTAAGAAAGAAAACATACCGTGTTGACGGTCAATAAATGAGAAGTCTTGAGCAATCTCTTTTGCCGCTAGACTGTCTTTGATCAAAGTACGTAGGCCATTGATACGGTTACGCATTTCATCAAGTTCACTGTGCCATTGTTGTGTCAGTTCTGTACTGCTTAAAATGGTATTTACAATGTCAGCACCGTGCGCAGGTGGCATTGAATAAATGCTACGTACCACACTTAACATAACAGAGTTTGAAATGTCTGCTGTTGCGCTGTCTTTCGCAATGATTGAACATGCACCAATACGCTCTCGGTATAAACCAAAGTTTTTCGAACATGAAGAACAAATGATTAACTCATCAACTGCATTGGCTAAAATACGTAAACCGTTTGCATCTTCTTCAAGGCTTGAACCAAAACCTTGATATGCAATATCAACCAGCGGTGTAAAGCCAACATCTTTTGCCAGTTCAGCAACCGTGTTCCACTGTGCTTCGTTTAAGTCCATACCACTTGGGTTATGACAACATGCGTGCAGTAATACCACATCACCTTTTGGCACTTGGGTAAGGGTTTCGATCATTTCATCAAATAATAAATCTTTGTTTTCATAATCGTAGTACGGGTATTCTTTAACTGTTAGGCCAGCGGCTTCAAACAAGCTAATGTGGTTTGCCCAAGTAGGATTAGTAACCCATACAGTCGCACCTGGATTACAGCGAACGATAAATTCAGCTGCAACTCGCAGTGCACCTGTACCGCCTGGAGCTTGTGCTGTACGAACACGATTAGCTAATAACGCTTGGTGCTCACCTAATAGTAGGCTTTCCATTTTTTGGCAGTAATCTAAGTTACCCGCCAAACCAATGTATGATTTGCTAGTTTCGTTTTCAAGACGGAACGCTTCAGCTTTTTTAACTGCTTTTAATACCGGCGTATTACCGAATTCGTCTTTATAAACACCAACCCCTAAGTCAATCTTATTTGGGTTAGTATCTTGCTTATAGGCCGCCATAAGGCCAAGAATAGGATCAGTGGGTAATGGTTTTAATACTGAGAACATTGACTATCTCTTTCATTATTTAGGGGTTAGCTGTTGCACTTAGCTTAACATAAAAGCTCACTAGATTGACTAGTGTTATTTACACTAAAAAGTGAGGAATTTTAATACAGCACGCAATTAATAGCGCTAATGTTTGCTGGTTGAAAAAATCGTTATTAAAGGCTTCGCCATCAACAATACCAACGCAGCGATTTGCACTGTCAAAAAGCGGTAAACAGGCTTCTGATTTTACTTTAGGGTCGCAAGTATAATATTCACCACCCGCAGCCAAATACTGCTCAACGTTGTTGATCACTCGCCCTTTACTACTCAGTGCCACCTGCACATTATTACTACCAGCAGCAAATGCTTCAGTAAGCGGAAAAAGCGGTCGGCTTGGCGCGCCAAAGTAAGCCAGTTTAAGTAATTGCTGACCCTCAGGTGTTGCTGTACTTTGGTAAATGCCGTACCAATCAACCTTAGTTTGCGCTACAACGTAATCAACAATCAGTTGTAATTGAGCAAGCTTTTGCGTGGTGTGCTGATCTTGCGGTAAAAAATCAGTGAGTTTAAACGGCTCATCTTGTAAGTAACCAAATAAACTGCACGCCCCGCCTTCACCCAATTCTGGTATTTGATATTGCCAGCGTACCGCAGGAAGCGACTGATTTGATAAATAACTTTCGAGCTTACTAAGCTCAGCAGAGACTAACTGAGCAGACACATCTAATTGCGCAAGAGATAAATAAGAAGAAACCATTTAGCCATCCAAACATCTAAAAAATGAATCATAGCATGGCTAAACAATCACGACTAGCTTTGTTGTTGCACCAATCGATAACACATTTCAATTTGATTACCCGATGAGTTATAAGTCACCTGCTCTGCTATTTCTTCTAATATCGATAACCCACGACCGTGCTCGCGATTATTACTGTTAGCATTACTGTCGGTGCTTGCAAAACCATTGCCAGAATCGCAAATTATAAAATACAGGCTCAATGTATCAGGGCAATAACGTATATCCACAATGATCAATGCATCAACGAGCTTAGCTAATGTTGCTTCTCGAAGTTGATAATACTCAATAAAACCATCCTCTTTATTTTTAATCGCTGAATCGAGTCCTAATACACCGTGATCAAGTGCATTGTTATATGCCTCAGAGAGCAGTAAAAAAATATCAGAGCGGTGCTCTTTTAGCCCGCCAACTTGAGTGAGCACTTCAACGATTTCAAGCACCGGGTCGGTTTGTTTTATTTGCTGTGAATTAAGCGTTAAAGAAAAATTAAAGGGTAACCGAGAGTAAGCGGCTTGCTCTTCAGCCGCAGCAGGAACCGCCATGCAATTAAAAAGCACTAAACTAAGGTCATCCTGTTGTTTGCTACCATGAGCAAACTTGGTCACTTGCGCGATCACATCTTGACTAGTCACTTTAGGCTTGCTTGCAAGTGCCTTTATAAAGCGTTGCTCTGCAAAAAATTCACCGTTTTCATTGGTGGTTTCTATAATACCGTCGGTGGCCAGCGCCAAACGCATACTGCTATCGACTTCAAAATGAATTAATTCACGTTCAAATTCGTCGCCTTCTAAAATCCCTAAAGCCATGTGCTGTGACTCTAAGGTTTTTAATACGCTTCCTTGTTGATCAATTAAATAAGCGTCAGGCAAGCCACCAAGCCAAGCTGAAACACTTTTCCCGGAGCTACTTAACTCAATAATTGTCGCGGCACAAAACATATGCCCGGGCAATAATTGTACTAATACGGCATTAACTTCTGCGGCAATATCACTGACCGCCATGCCTTTATTAACCATAGTGTAAAACACTTTCGATGCCGGTAATGCCCCCACCGCAGCTGCTAAACCATGGCCAGTAAAATCCCCAAGCATACAATACAAACTACCAATTGGACTTTGCCCAACCAAACACATATCACCATTAAACATAGAAGCCGGTGAAAGATGAAAATCAATGTTGTTGGTAAACTTATTTTGGTTTTCTAAGGCATTATTAAAAATATGCTCAACTATTTCGTGCTCGCGCTCGGTTTGATTGTAATGATATTCTAATAACTTATTTTGTTCGTGGGTCTTTAAGCTCAGCTTACGGGTACGGCTGTGGGCTTTTATTTTCGCGGTTAAAATTACTTTATCAAACGGTTTATGAATAAAATCATCACCACCGGCTTCCAAGCAGTGCTCAAAACTACTATGATCTTCCAAAGAAGTTATAAAAATAATTGGTAGGTGAACATCGTTGTATAACTGCTTAATTTTTGTCGCTGTTTCATAGCCATCCATCACTGGCATTATTACATCGAGTAGCACAATATCAATGCTCTGCTGTGCTAATATTGCTAATGCTTCAACACCATTGGCAGCAGTTGATACCTCGTAATTTTGTTGCACCAGCATTACTTTCAAAAGCGTACAATTAAGTGGCTGATCATCAACAACGAGAATATGCATTAATCAATATCAAACTTTTTATCAAAACGTGATATTTGCAGGATTTTTTTCAGTTGCGGCTGACAATTACTGATTTGAATTGCATCAACTGAGGTACCCAAGGTCTTTTTCATATTCAGTAACATACCAAGGGCGGAGCTATCCATGTAATCTGTTTCTCGCAAGTCAATTACGACCTTAGCGGTTTTTTCATTGATATCGGAATACGACTGTCGAAATGACTGCACTAAATTAAAGTCGAACTTCCCTTTAATTTGAATAGTCAGTGTAGCACCATCTGCTGATGCACTCTTACTTAGACCCATTAGTTAACTCCTGCTCAGATTATCCATTCTTAATTAGTATTAAATATAACTTGTTAATGATAAATCACCAAAAATAAAACACCCTATGCACAAATTTGTTTTAGATTTGATATTATCTAGGCCATTGTTTATTTAACTTTTTAAATGCAGGTTAAGCATGAGTGATAGTAATCTCGTTTATTCAACCGAAACAGGCCGTATCAGCCAACCAAAACCAAGCACAGAAGTGGCTAGTAAAGTATTTAAAGACGGCGCCCTGCGCATCGAACGCCAAACCAAAGGCCGTAAAGGTAAAGGTGTTATGTTGGTAACTGGTATTGACAGCGAGCAACACGATTTAAAAAAACTCGCCAAAACCATTAAAAGTAAAATGGGCCAAGGCGGCGCGGTAAAAGACGGCATCATTGAAGTACAAGGCGACGACCGCGAAAAACTCAAAGCCATCCTCGAAGCACTCAAATTCAAAGTGAAAATTGCCGGAGGGTGAGCCGCCGGCTTGCCTATAAAAAGCAGAGACTTGATGACCTAATTGCATATATGTACTTTCTTAATTTATGATCAATATATTGTAATACAAAGAAAAACATCGGAGATAAAATTGTCTACTCCCACACAAAGAGAGCTTAAATGATATTAGATAATCTACCCAATAAAAAACTAGTCTCTGCTCTAAAAGCTAGTGCAGCTTTGGATATAGAGCTTTGTGAAGACGAATACCTAAGGTGCTTTTCTTACAAAGTTAATTGGGCGCCAGGGATAGACGTTGCTTCATATGAAAATGGTGGTGGTGATGAAATCGTCATTGTCATAAAAGGTGATGCTATTTTAATTAAAGGCTTCGATCATGAATCAGAAGTTAGTCCTCATGCTCAAGAAGAGTTTAGAATTTGGCCAGGGATGTATGAAGGGGCTCCTGAAGAACTGCTCGGCGTTTTAGATAACGATTTCTTCGAAATAGCTCATGTGACCTTTTGTTTTTGGCGTACTTCCAACTCAGGGTCATGGCAACAAGGAACTGTTAATTTCCAAAACAATGAAGATAACGGAGCTAGTTGGCTGCTCCCTGCAATCACTATAACTCCAGAATATTTTATTGAGTATGCGAAGGACTACTACCAAGATGACTTTAATAAAATAACACCAGCAAGGGTACACCAAGTATTCAGCGAATATGAATAGCACAAAACTTTATCGGTGCTGTTGATACAATAAAACATATACTAAAGTAGCGTGGTAACTTGCTTCGCTTGTTCCTCGCGATTTAGCCACTCTCATTTTACCGCCAACGGCAGCGTTAATTTAACTGGAGCAACACTCAATTATGGATGATGTATCGAAGCAATTTAAACCAGTAAAAAAACGGTTTTATCTCATATTACTATTAACTGTTGTATGCTTTTCAAGTGGCTTTATTCTTCAATATTTTGATATTAAGTTTCTAAATCCTTTTTATGGTGCATTAATCGGAGTGCTCATATTTAACGTTGGTATTTGGTTGTATTACAGGTGTCCAAAATGTAACTCTATTCCATTTGCATCAGGTAGTGAAGGCGTATAAATCAGACCTAAACTCTGCCATAAATGTGGTGCTAAATTCAGGTCAAAATAAACTAATAGATAGCAGCAAAGCCAAAGGGGCTAATGCGGAGCAATAAAAGACGGCATCATCGAAGTTCAAGCGGTTGAAAAAGCATTATCTCAATGTGATGATGTTCGTCTAGAAGATATTGCAGATGATTTAGGTGTCGGTTATTCAACGTTACAACGCTGGATAGCACTCGCAAAGAAACATCAA
>NZ_JACJEZ010000179.1:0-390 GCF_014164365.1 Pseudoalteromonas sp. SG43-6 | reverse complement strand
CCACGGAGTGATTCATGACTGGGGTGAAGTCGTAACAAGGTAGCCCTAGGGGAACCTGGGGCTGGATCACCTCCTTATACGATTTAGAACTTATTTGTTCGTAGTGTCCACACAGATGATTGTTATTGTAAAGAGAACAAACACTTATTGTTTGGGTCTGTAGCTCAGTTGGTTAGAGCGCACCCCTGATAAGGGTGAGGTCGGTAGTTCAAATCTACTCAGACCCACCACTTCTTCAACGAAGTCGGTAATCAAACAATAAGTACCAGCATATGTGGGGCTATAGCTCAGCTGGGAGAGCGCCTGCCTTGCACGCAGGAGGTCAGCAGTTCGATCCTGCTTAGCTCCACCACTTACTTCTTAAAAATAAATATTCTTTTATCGGGCAGC
>NZ_JACJEZ010000178.1:0-397 GCF_014164365.1 Pseudoalteromonas sp. SG43-6 | reverse complement strand
AGGAAAGCGTAATATGCGCAGCCCTAGCGAGATAAAGTTTAACTTTAACCGCAACGTTCTTTAACAATATAAAGCAATCATCTGTGTGGGCACTCGTACAGATTGAGTTCTAACAGCCGAGCTTAGTTCGCTAAGCAAAGCAAAAAATTTAGAGTCTCAATTGAAACTGAGTGACCAACAGAAGTAACTTATTTATAAGTTGCTTCGGCACAGTCAATTCAATATCGAAAGATATTAAATAAATTCAGAATTCATTGAGCATGTCCTTCGGGACAGAAAAAACTTTTAATTGAAGAGTTTGATCATGGCTCAGATTGAACGCTGGCGGCAGGCCTAACACATGCAAGTCGAGCGGTAACAGAGAGTAGCTTGCTACTTTGCTGACGAGCGGCGGACG
>NZ_JACJEZ010000177.1:0-404 GCF_014164365.1 Pseudoalteromonas sp. SG43-6 | reverse complement strand
ACTGAAAACGGCGGAGTAATTGACACTCAAGCGCCTACTTTTGATATTGATCCACTTGCTGCAACGAACGATACCACGCCAACCATCACCGGTAGCAGTGATGAAATCGGTGGCATCGTCAGTGTCATCGTCACTGATGCGACGGGGGCAGTACAAACCTTAATCGCGACAGTGCTTGCAGATGGTACGTGGTCGGTGGATATACCGACGCCGCTTGCAGAGGGCGCATTCCAAGTGGATGGCAGCGTCACTGATGCGGCAGGTAATACCGCCAGTGACACTGAAAACGGCGGAGTAATTGACACTCAAGCGCCTACTTTTGATATTGATCCACTTGCTGCAACGAACGATACCACGCCAACCATCACCGGTAGCAGTGATGAAATCGGTGGCATCGTCAGTGT
>NZ_JACJEZ010000176.1:0-410 GCF_014164365.1 Pseudoalteromonas sp. SG43-6 | reverse complement strand
GATAAGTTTTATTTTAATCGCCATACCGGGCTTGTAAAAACCCCTCATACTTTGTTTAGAAAACCGTTTTATTTACCTTACGAAGACATTGTTTGTTTTGGTGCAAATGAGCGCAATGTAGGCTCAGCTCGTGGTGGTTCACGCGTGTTTGTGTCTCTCATGGTGCCATTAAAGTACCCTAAGCATTATAGACTCACTAAACCGACATTTTACGTAGGTGGTTTTAATCGTGAGTGGGATTCGCTGCAATATGCAACAGCCATGACCTTTATGGATACATCAATCCCGCTTGGGACACACTTATATCAATCAATAGAGCACTACTTCAAAATAGATAAAGATATAACAGAAAAACACGGATTTCCTGAGGAGTTAAAACCCTATTTAGACCCAGCAGATTGCCAAGTTAA
>NZ_JACJEZ010000175.1:0-424 GCF_014164365.1 Pseudoalteromonas sp. SG43-6 | reverse complement strand
CCAGCATATGTGGGGCTATAGCTCAGCTGGGAGAGCGCCTGCCTTGCACGCAGGAGGTCAGCAGTTCGATCCTGCTTAGCTCCACCACTTACTTCTTAAAAATAAATATTCTTTTATCGGGCAGCTTAATCGCCTGAGAATAGAGTGTGTTTAATTTTGAGAGGTTTTTGTATCTCTTGCTCTTTAAAAATTTGGAAAAGCTGATAATAAAATTCGTATGAATAACATTGTTATTTGTACAGAGTTTTCAAAAGTAAAAAAGAATGATAGCAGTATCATTCAGTGCCATTTAATGAACGTTTACGTTTGTTGATTGGTATCTACTTTAGTATTCAATATTAACTTCTGGCGAAGTTAAACTGTCACAAAACAAAGACCCGTTTGGGTTGTATGGTTAAGTGACTAAGCGTACACGGTGGATGCC
>NZ_JACJEZ010000174.1:0-425 GCF_014164365.1 Pseudoalteromonas sp. SG43-6 | reverse complement strand
AAAATGGTTATAAATTAGCTAAAAATTTACCTGCTTATGCATGGATAAGCACAGGAGAAGTAGAAGAAAATATCAGGCCTTATTTAATTGTTGGCATGGGGGATAGTGGCGAGATAAAAGTATGGTTATCAAATGCACGATCTGACAGAAATAGAACAGGCCGTGTATTACACGAGCTTGGCTCTGGGCAAGCACAGTGGCGTAAGAATAAGTAACTAAGCTATTCCTCAAGGGCAGCTTGAACTTAAATGGATATAGATTATGGACAAAATCATAAAATTACTTCTTATTAGCTTGTTTGCTGTATTACTAGGCGGTTGTGCAACAACAGGTGAAATAGATTATATGGTTGTATCGGGTTCAACGGATGAAGGTAATGATATATTCGTGACTTTAATTAAGTTTGATGACCAGTGGGATGTACC
>NZ_JACJEZ010000173.1:0-443 GCF_014164365.1 Pseudoalteromonas sp. SG43-6 | reverse complement strand
AAACATTATTACAGTGTGCCGTATCAGTGGGTTAAGAAACAATTACGCGCACACATAACCAATCAGCTAGTACAGCTTTATCATGACGATACCTTAATCGCACAGCATCCGCGCTCACATCGTTTAGGTGGGCATACAACACAGCCTCATCATATGCCTCTGGCGCATCAAAAACAGCATGAGCAGTCACCGATAAACTTACGCTCATGGGCATTAAGTATTGGAGAGTATACCCACCAAGTTGTTGAGTTACAGCTCAGTGGACGGCGTCACCCCGAGCACGCTTATCGCGCCTGTTTAGGGGTGTTAAGTTTAGCTAAAATCTATTCAAAAGAGCGGCTTGAGCAAGCGTGTTATCGCGCGATCATAATGAATACGACCACACTTAAATCAATAAAGCAGATGCTGAAGAAAGGGTTGGATCAACAACCGTTACCCACACA
>NZ_JACJEZ010000172.1:0-446 GCF_014164365.1 Pseudoalteromonas sp. SG43-6 | reverse complement strand
CTTTCTCGCATTAGGCTCTTTACGTGATAAAGCTAAAAGTTGCTTGGATTTTTCTAAGTTCAATTTAGTAAAAGTAGATAAGTATCAGTGTGCTAATTAGATCACATAATTTGGCAGATTGGTATCATATCTGGGTGCCAAGGCTGGGAAGATATTGAAGATTTTGGCCATGATAGATTAGATTGGCTCAGGAAGTACGTTCCTCTTGAGCAAGGAATCCCTCGCCATGACACAATCGCTCGTGTGATGAGTCGTATTGATATGACGCAGTTTCAAGATTCTTTTTCTTCTTGGATGAAAGACTGCTCTAAATTAACTCATGGCGATGTAGTTGCGATTGATGGTAAGCGATTGAAAGGTTCATTTAATCAGTCAGATAGGCGCGATGCACTTTATATGGTCAGTGCATTTGCGTGCGAAAATGGTGTTGTTTTGGCGCAATGCCC
>NZ_JACJEZ010000171.1:0-451 GCF_014164365.1 Pseudoalteromonas sp. SG43-6 | reverse complement strand
TTATCAACAGGGCATTGCGCCAAAACAACACCATTTTCGCACGCAAATGCACTGACCATATAAAGTGCATCGCGCCTATCTGACTGATTAAATGAACCTTTCAATCGCTTACCATCAATCGCAACGACATCGCCCTGAGTTAATTTAGAACAGTCTTTCATCCAAGAAGAAAAAGAATCTTGAAACTGCATCATATCAATGCGACTCATCACACGAGCGATTGTGTCATGGCGAGGGATACCTTGCTCAAGAGGAACGTACTTCCTGAGCCAATCTAATCTATCATGGCCAAAATCTTCAATATCTTCCCAGCCTTGGCACCCAGATATGACAGCGCTGACAGCTAAGAATATGATATCAAAAAGTTTATGGACAACTTTACCCTGCTGGCGAGGGTCGTCAATTGATTCGAAATATTTAAATAGTTGAATATCAGGCATGGGGGCTCCTT
>NZ_JACJEZ010000170.1:0-486 GCF_014164365.1 Pseudoalteromonas sp. SG43-6 | reverse complement strand
TCAACACCGTCCAGCGTTTTATAGTCGTCAGGGTGTTCAGGTGGTAAATCTGGGGTTTGGTAGAATGAATCTTTAATTTTTTGCCAACTACTATGAAGTTTAGGTTCGTTATTCTCATTCCAATAGCGGGCAAGGTAGTAGTCGGCTCCGTGTTTTACAAGGTTGCCACCTTGATACACTTTGTTTGCTTGCCATTTTTCTATCACAGTATTTTGCAGCCAAATCCAACCATCCCAATGGGGTTGGTTTTCTATCGGTTCAATGCCTTTAACCCAAAAAGCGGCAATAAATAAGCTGTTGTTGTGAGTCACAACATCACCGGCTACATAAATTGAGCTGGCATTCCATTGTGGGTGGTTTGGTTGAATATCGGCTAAATCTGTATTTTTAGATTGTGAGTTAAGCTTAAAAATATTTGTCGCGTAAGCATATGAACAAAAAAGTAACCAAGCAATAATGATGAGTTTAGTCATTGCAAATTCCTTT
>NZ_JACJEZ010000016.1:0-89503 GCF_014164365.1 Pseudoalteromonas sp. SG43-6 | reverse complement strand
TCTTATCTTTAAAGTCGAGTACTTTACCAATACCTGAGCCTAGCTTCATTAAGCTTTGTAGCTGTTCAGGGCTTAAGCGCTGTAGTTCTGAAGACCACTTAGTGACGGTTTCGAGTAGATCATGAATTTCATGCATTTGTTGCTGGGCAAACTTTTCATCGTCGTTGGTTGCAGGCTCTAGCAAATTATCTCTGAGTAAACTGAGAGTAGGGTCAATCTCACGCTTTTTACGCTCTTCAAATACGCGGTTTGCCATATCCCAAATACTGCCAGCGGGTGCGTAGTATTCTTTTCTGTCACCTGGAATATGCTGCACTTTAATTAAGCGCCAAGATTGTAATTCTTTGATACCCATACTGACATTACCGCGAGATATACTCAGGGCGTCGGCGATTTCGTTCGCTGTCATTGGCTCTTTGGTGATGATCAATAAACCACACATTTGGCCGATTGTGCGATTAAAACCCCAACGACTGCCCATTTCGCCACAGTGCATTACAAAGGCAAAGTTCTTATCTGATAACGTCATTGCTTCTCAAGTTTCAATAAATAATGAAATTAATGCTAGCACGCTGAATATGTTTAGCAAGATTTACTGAGCAATACGCTGAATTTTCCTTGGCTGAATCAAGCCTATGGGATTATGTGTTGGTACTAATAGTCGTTCTTAGTCGTTCAGAACAAGTTATATCACTAAAGTTTGATTTAGATTAATTTTTGCTCATCTAGAGTCGCGTAAGGTGTACACTAATTTACGACAACTAATTTCTTAACAACAACTACTCAATAACAACTTCGCAACAACAAGGAACGAGCAATGAAAGCAGCCGTTAATAGTACTTACAAAGGCAAATTAGAAATTTCAGACTTACCCATTCCAACCGTTGGAGTCAATGATGTTTTAGTTAAAATAGCCGCATGTGGTGTGTGTCATACTGATTTACATGCCTGTCATGGTGATTGGCCAGTAAAGCCTAAAATGCCGTTAGTTCCAGGGCATGAAGGTGTTGGAGTGATCGAACAGCTGGGTAGCAATATTACTCATTTAGAAATTGGTGATCGTGTTGGCATTCCTTGGCTATACAGTGCATGTGGTCATTGTGAATTTTGTTTAGAAGGTAAAGAGACCTTATGTCTTTCACAGCATAATACGGGTTACTCAGTTGATGGTAGTTACGCTGAATATTGCTTAGCCGATGGGAACTATGTTGTAAAGATCCCTGAAGGCTTAGGTTTTTCAGAAGCTGCGCCATTATTTTGTGCCGGTGTTACAACCTATAAAGCGCTAAAAGTGTCAGGTGCTAAGCCAGGACAATGGGTTGCTATTGTTGGTGTAGGTGGGCTTGGGCATCTTGCGGTGCAATATGCAAAGGCAATGGGCTTTAATGTAATTGCAGTGGATACTGGTGTTGAAAAACTGGCTTTAGCAAAAGAGTTAGGTGCAGATATCACACTGGACTTTAAAGAATGTGTGCCTAGTGAGGCTATATTTGAACAGGTAGGGGGCGCACATGCTGTGGTATGTACCGCTGTATCCAAGCCGGGGTTTGAGCAAGCTTACAAGAGTGTTCGCCGTGGTGGAAAATGCGTGTTAGTTGGTCTGCCTCCAGAGGATATGCCGTTGCCTATTTTTGATACTGTACTCAATGGTGTTTCTGTTGTTGGCTCAATTGTTGGCACACGTAGAGATTTACAAGAATGTTTAGAGTTTGCTGCACAGGGCAAAGTTAAAGCAATTATTGAAGAAAAACGTCTTGAAGATATCAATGACATATTTGACGATATGCTCAAAGGTGAAATTAATGGCCGTATAGTAGTCACTATGTAAACGTAAAAAAGCGCACAAGCATTTTGTGCGCTTTTACAGCTTATAACTTAAAGCTTATAGCTCAAAGTTAGTTTCGCATTGCGTTCTTCGCCTGGCATACCACCTAAAAACATTGCTTTTGAGTAATAAACTTTATTAAACAAATTATTTAAATTTAGCTGTAAGCCCCATTTATCAGTGTTATAACTTAACGCTGCATCATAAATAGTATAGCTTGGTACATAACCATCAGGAATGCCAAATGATGATGCATTGGTACTGCGATCATCAACATACTTTACGCCCGCACTTAATTTTAGTGGCTGTGCTAGTTCAAACCACTGAGCACTGTATGTTAACCATGTGCTTGCTGTTACATAAGGCACACCTTTTTGACGTGCAGCAAATGAGCTCACATTTGGATTTTTCTGCTCACGTGCATCTTGATAAACACCATTAATATTGACTTTCCATTGCTCATTTAAATAGGCATTTAAATCAAGCTCTACACCGCGGGTTTTTTCTTCACCATCAAAAAAGCTTTCAGGAATTGATGGATCAGGTTTCGTGTCATCAAACGCTGGGTTTGCATACTCTAAGTTAGTTCGCGCGGTATCAAATACCACTAGTGAGGCGAGTAGCTGATCGTCAAAGCCTTTCATTCTAATACCTAAATCAGTACTCAGTGACTCAGCATCTTCACGGTCGGCTTCATTACCTGCCACAGAGCCTAAAACGCTATACGCGGTGCGGCCTTTTGAATGATTAATGAAAATAGAAACATCATCGCTTGGTTTGTACGTCGCGCCTAAGTTATAGGTTAAGCCGTTATCTGAAGTGCTGGCTTCTGGGGTTGCAGCAGCGGCACTAGCACGATAACGGGCATCAACACCTAAATGTTCATATTTTTGAGTAATTTCGTTGTATGCTACACCAATACGAGTTGTGAAGGTGTTATTGATGTAAGCAACATGTTGCAGCCCTAAGCCCCATGCCTGCACTTTCTTATTGTAGTTACTGGTTTTTAGCGGATCGTAATCATTAAACTGGCCATCACTCCAATTGGGGTTACGGATATCTAAAATATAAGGTAAAGAGCCTTGATAAGTTACATCGCCATTTTTATCTTTTAGAATATAGTCTTTATCCCAAATAGAGTATTGCGTAAAGCGTATATCGCGGTCTTCATAATTAGCATTGACCAAAAATTCGTTTTCTATATCACCTAGGCTAAAGTCATAGCGTAGATCAGCAAAGTATTGCCATGACTTTTCATCAGCCTCTACTTGGCGATATTCTTGGCGCCGTGCTGCAAATGGATAAAGTACATCATCAACCACCAATGGTGCACGAGGATCAGCATTGATCACACCGTTGCGTTGCCAATACACATAGTTATAGGCACCGGTTTGACGGGCAAAGCTCGATTCATAATTACGGTACTGTAATTGTTGATTTAAAAATAGATCATCCGTTAAGTAATAATTATGAGTGAGTTTAAAGCGTAGCTCTTCACCTTCATTATCTTTTGCCATGGGTGAGATAATACCGCGATGGCCAAATTTATACGGAGTTAAACCATCGTTAGCGGCAAGTGAATTAGCGAGTTGTTCACGTTGTGCATCAGATAATTGCAGCCCTGCAGAGGTTGGATCGTTAACTAAATCATCCGCAGTCACTTGGCCGGCGGTTTTACCACTTACCGACTGCGCATTATAAATACGGATAGGGTGGCCAATTGAATCAACTGCAATGGCATCTTTAATATAAGCGGCTGAGATCATAATATTTTGGCGGTCATTAAACACATATTTTAATGCGCCGTAGATTTCATCGCGGTCATCTTTTAAATCACGGTAGCCATCACTACGTGCTGTTTTTGCATTAACTCGGTATGCTAGATTTTCGGTAATTGCATTGGTGCTATCAATTGATAATGAATAGGTATTCCATTGACCAATTTCCGCTTGTACGTTGTGCTGCTCGGTAAACTGTGGCTTTTTTTCAATCAAGTTAATTACGCCACCTGCGCTGCCCATGCCATATAAACCAGTGGCGGGGCCTTTTAATACTTCTACGGCCTCCACATTGGTTAGTGATCGAGTTGGATTGAATGTGTTTCCTAGGCCTGCACCGCCATACATACCATCATAAGTATAATTTGCACCAAGGCCACGGATCACTAAATTGTCGCCAATTCCGTAGTTATTACCTGCTTGGGTTACACCACTGATATTACGGGCTAAGTCTTGTAAGTTATCAACGCCTTGCGAGTTGATAAGCTCTTGATCGACGATAACGATAGGCGCAGGTGTTTCCATTAACGACATATCAGACTTTGTTGCTAAACCCGAATTTAATACAACATGATTTTGCTTTTGATAAACCGTGATGCGTTCAAGATCGGATTGTTCGGCCGCAGTTGCATTATATGCTGTTAAACAGGCTAGGGTAATTAGAGAGAATTTATGCGTTGTCATAGTCATTACCATTAAAAAATTTTCGTAATGATAATGTGTGGCATTTGTATTTCAAGTTTTAATTATCTAAAAAAGGCAATTATTTAAACCTACCCCAAGCTGCTTACCTTTTGCTTTCAAAATATTAATATATTAACAACGTATTTAGTTAGCTGTTAGTTTAACCCTTGCTTAATGATGGAGTTAGCTTAACGCTAACTCCACACATTTATTTATAAGCAACACCTGCTTTCATCACAAATGCTACATTTTCTAGCAAGGTTATGTCTTGCAGTGGATTGCCTTTAACGGCAATGATATCTGCTGCAAAGCCTGTTTTAATTTGCCCTAGTTGATTTTCAACTTTTAACAGTTTTGCGCCATTAATCGTTGCTGCTTGAATTGCCTGTAGTGGCGTCATGCCAAACTCAACCATTCTCGAAAACTGTTTTGCATTATCACCATGTGGGTAAATTGCGGCATCGGTACCAAACACCATATTTACGCCAGCCTTTACTGCTCGGCTAAAACTATCACGCTGTTTTTTAGAAACTTGGCGCTCTTTTGCTAGGTTTTCTTCGGCTACACCATTTTGCTCACCAAACGTGAGGGTATACTCAGTGTTATAAATATCCATTGAAAACCAAGTGCCGTGTTTTTTTGCCAGTTTAATTGCTTCATCGTCAACAAAACTGACATGTTCAACACTGTCTACACCGGCTTTAATGGCTGCGGTAATACCACTGGTACCATGTGCATGTGCAGCAACCGTTAAACCGCGCATATGTGCTTCATCAACAATGGCAGTCATTTCTTCTAATGAATACTGTTGAATACCTACTTTTGTGCCCTTAGAAAATACTCCGCCAGTGGCGCAAAACTTAATAACATTGGCACCGTACTTAATGTTTTCGCGTACTTTTGCACGAACAGCCCATGGGCCATCAGCCACACCTTCGGCAGTGTATTTCATTTCAGGAGGTAGACGGTTGTTGTCACAGTGACCACCCGTTACACCCAAAGAGGGGCCAGCAGCCCAGATGCGAGGGCCAATAATATCGCCTGCATTAATGCCGTCACGTACTGCAATGACACTGTAACCTTCGGCGCCCACGTTACGTAAAGTTGTAAAGCCCGCTTTTAAGGTTTTTTCTGCAAAATAGGCCGCTTTAATCGCTTTACGTGGCACTGACTGACCGATACGTTCACTACGAGGGACTGTTGGATCGCTGGTTAAGTGTACGTGCATATCCATCAGGCCAGGCAGAATGGTTAACTCGGGCAACTTAATATGGTCATCACCTTGTTGTAGGGTTGGCATGGTGCCACTACTGATTTTAGTAATGATACCGTCATCAATTTGAATAAGCGGTGCATTAATAAGCTTGCCATTATTTACGTCTAGCATTGCTTTAGCACTAACGTACGTTGTTGCTTGTGCGCTAAAAGCGCTGACACACAGTAAGCTCAAAGGGACAGAAAGTGATAATTTATTCATTTATTTTCTAATTTTTGATTATTTTATATAGCAATGTAGCAAGCAGTTTTTAGGCTGTAAACAAAACGCGATAAGTATCGTATTTTCTTTATTTAGCGATTTGAAAGCTGCATACTTGCGCTAACTTCTTATACTCAGGGATCATTATGAAAAAATTTAAGTTAACCTTGCTTGTCGCTGGTGTACTCAGCGCTTTGTCTGCGTGTTCAAATACGGCTAATAATAATTTAAATAAGCCACAATCAGCATTAACAAGTGAAACTGCCAGCGCAACAACACAACAATTAAATAGCTTGGTTGAGCAGTACTTTGTGGATTCGTTGCAATTTAGCCCTCTTGATGCCACTTATATTGGCTATAACCAATACAACAACCAATTTACAGCACCGATTACCGAGCAAAACCGAGCTCAGCAGCTTGCTTTATATAAAGATTATCAGCAACGTTTAGCGGCGATTGACCAGCAGCAGTTAACCGGTCAAGCCTTATTAAGTTATGAAATATTGGCACGGGATTTAGCATTAACAATCGAAGGTTTTCAATTCCCGAGTTACTTATTACCAATTAACCAAATGTCTGGCGCTCACAATACGTTTGCAGGCTTTGGATCGGCGCAAAGTGCGCAGCCATTTGCAAGCTACCAAGATTATGAAAATTTCGTCGCGCGAGCTGAAGGTTTTGTAACTTGGTTAAGCAGTGTGCAAGATGCTATGCAGCAAGGGGTAAATGAAGGCATTGTTTTACCAAAGCCATTAGCTGAAAAGTTATTACCGCAATTTCAAGCGCATATAGTTACCAGTGCAGAACAATCTTTATTTTATAGTCCGATAAAGCAGCTTCCAGAGCAATTCACAGCAGCGCAAAAGCAACAACTCACAGACCAATATAGTGCACTTATTATGGATAAGTTGGTCCCAGCGTATACAAAAATGAGCGAGTTTTTAGCGACCACTTATATACCAAATAGCCGTGCAACAGTAGGTTATAGCGATTTACCAAATGGTAAAGCATGGTATGAATACCAAATAAAGAAAAACACCACCTTGAGTTTATCTGCTGATGAAATTCATGAAATTGGTTTAAAAGAAGTATCGCGTATCCTTAATGAAATGAAAAAAGTAAAGGAAACCGTTGGTTTTAAAGGCAGTTTAAGTGAGTTTTTTACTCATTTACGAGATTCTGATGAGTTTTATTTTGATACACCTGAGCAATTAATTGCGGCCTATGAAGCCGTAAAGTTAAAAATTGACGCGCGTGTGCCTAAATTATTTAACATTGCCCCCAAAGCTGATTACGTTGTAAAAGCGGTTGAAGATTTTCGTGCTGAGTCTGCGGCAGGAGCATCTTATCAATCACCTGCGCCGGATGGCTCTCGTCCGGGAATTTTTTATATTAATACCTTTAATTTAAAAGCGCAGCCTAAGTTTCTACTCGAAACATTGTCAATCCATGAGGCAGCCCCAGGGCACCATTTTCAAATCGCCTTACAGCAAGAAGTTCAGTCATTACCTGAGTTTCGAAAATTTGGTGGTTACACAGTGTTCGCCGAAGGTTGGGCATTATATGCTGAAAGCCTAGGTAAAGAATTGGGTTTATTTACCGACCCATATATGTGGTATGGCCGTTTATCTGATGAGCAATTACGCGCTATGCGATTAGTGCTCGATACAGGTTTCCATGCTAAAGGCTGGACTCGTCAACAAGGTATTGATTACATGCTGGCTAATTCCTCAATGGCTTTGAGTGATGTAACCGCAGAAGTTGAGCGCTATATAGCTTGGCCAGGACAAGCATTGTCGTATAAATTAGGTCAATTTAAAATTCAAGAACTGCGAGATTATTGTAAACAAGCATTAGGTGATAAATTTGATATTAAAGAGTTTCATACGCAAATTTTAATTGATGGTGCTTTGCCGATGCCAATACTAGAAGCGAAAATTAAACGCTGGGTTGATACGCAGCGCTAACTTTTAAACTTGAAATAGCGCAAAGCTGAATGTAGCTTTGCGCGCGGTGCTCAATTAAGCTAAAATGCGCGCTATTAGGGGCACCGAGTTATACCATGTTTGAAAACCAATTTTGGCTTGAGAAATCACTTGAGCAAATGTCACAAAATGAGTGGGAAGCCATTTGTGATGGCTGTGGAAAATGCTGTTTAAATACCTTTATAGACAGCGAAGATGAAGATGAGTTTACCGCCACAGATCAACTTCGCGATGGTGAAGAACTCATTTTTACTAATATTGTTTGCCAATACTTAGATAATAATACGTGTGGTTGTAGTGAGTATGAAAATCGACAAACATTAGTCCCGTCATGTGTAAAATTAACTAAAGAAAACCTAGACAGCATTTTCTTCATGCCGCAAAGTTGTAGTTACCGCCGTTTGCACGAAGGCCGTGGTTTAGCGTCTTGGCATCCATTAAATAACGGTGGCAGCAAAGAACTAATGCATACATTGGGTATTTCTGTAAAAGACAAAACAGTAAAAGATTGTGATGTAGCTCTAGATGACTTTGATCTGTATGAAGCTGATTGGCCAACGAGGGATTGCGATTAATGACTGCGAAGATTGGTTTGATCAATCCTAAAAGCCCCTCTAACGTTGGCGCAGTGTTAAGAGCTGCGGGTTGCTATGGGGCTGAACAAGTATTTTTTACAGGCACGCGTTATTTAAATGCTAAAAAGTTTCATACCGACACAAAAAATGTTGTTGAACGCATCCCACTGACTTGCGTTGACGATTTAGCAACAGCAAAGCCCGCAGGTGCGACTGTTGTGGTGATTGAACTAATAGAAGGTGCAACACCTTTGCCTGAGTTTGTTCATCCTGAAAACGCATTTTATATTTTTGGCCCTGAAGATGGCTCTATTAGCAAAGATGTACTGAACTGGTGCGATGAAGTGGTGTATATCCCCACAATCGGTTGTATGAATTTAGCAGCTACCTGTAATGTGGTTCTTTACGATCGACAAGCGAAACTCGGTGGAGTAGAAAGTTCTGATCAAACGATTATTCAAAGCCGCGACACCAATAATAAAATGATATGGCAGAAATAGTAGAAACTGAATTGAACAATTGAAAAAGGGGCAATTAATGCCCCTTTTTTCGTTTAATTCCAAAAAAGTTATTACTTTTTAGTAATTTTTATCTCTGAATTAATAACAATCCCTTCATCTTTTATATCTGTTGCAAAATACACAGACATTGTTTGATTTTTTAATTGTTCAAGTTCTTCCGGGATCACTTGTCCTGTCATTTTAAATACTTCGATGACAGGAGTCATTAATGAGCTGAGGTCAACTGCGGAAGTTAAAAATCCATTTTTTTCAAGCTCTTGTTCTGATAATGTATTTGCAATAGCCGCTGATTTTTCACCAGTGAATAAAACAATATGCTTTCCTTTTTTAGCTAATCTAATATCAAGGCCAGCAGGTAAAGGATAAGGAATTGCAGCATTGACACTAATTGCATCGCCGTTTTCTGGTATTTCAAGCTCCGCTAATGCAGGTAAAAATCCTTTAGCAGTAAAAAGTAAATTATCAGGATCTGTCGCAGAAAGTGTGATTAGCGCGTCTAAAGCTTTTAGTTGTGGCAGTTGATTTGCATCGGCTTCTAAAGCAAGATCTTGAATACTTACACTGACACCTTGAATACCATTAGCCATAGCGGTCATCATTGATAGTGCAGCTAAATTTGAGTCTTGAGTTTGTTGCTGTAAAGCAACAAGAGGTGCACACTCAAATTCAGCTTTTTTAAATGTACTTGAGAGTATATTTAAAAGCGGTGGAATTTTTGAAATATCCGCACCATAAGCAACGCTTAGCATTTGCCCGTCAAGTTTAGTTGTATGCTCAGGAACAAAACCTCGCACAGATTTTAATGTTTTAATAATATCTGTAGCAGTGCTTTGGAAAATAGCATCAGCTTTAAAATGAGCATCAGAGTTTGTTACTTGTATGTACGTGCTACCGGTTACTGATGCAGGCCAATAACTAACAAGATTGGTAATGTCATTTTGGCACTGTGGTGTTCTAGCTACCTCTAAAGCATTTGGATCACCCAATTCTTTTAATAGTTCATCAAGCATTTCACCTAGGCGTGATGGTGTTCTAGCGGTAATAGCATTAGCAATCTCAACATGGTCTATATACGCAATAGAGTGGCCATCAAATGAATAATTAGCAATATAGTTTTCAAGTTTAGCGGTTTGCGTTAATGATTTTGTTGGTTTATCAATTGCTAAAGCAAGACGTAAATCTTTAATTGTATTAAGTTTTGTATCAAACGTGATGGTAGCCCAGTTATCTTTAACAGACACAATTAAGTTTAATGTAATGTCATTTTCAAGTACTAAAGGGTACGTGTTGTAGTCAACACCTTCGATGGTTTGTGTTGTGAAGTTAATTCCCGCTTTATCAGCTGAGCTATTAATTGTATTAAATAAAGCCGTTTCATCTTCAAGTTGATAGCGTAATACTGGCATTAGACCAATCGTATAGGCTAGAGCTTTATAATCATCGGCGAATCCCCAGGCTGCTTTTAGTGTTTCATAAGATGCCAATGATGTTTGATATTGATCTAATAGAGACGCTAAAAACTGTGCATTGTTATCGTTACTTGCCGCTAAATTTTCGATCAATGGCGTAAAATCGTCTGCACCTTTCATTTGATCTGGAATCAAATTGAAATATTTACTATAGGGAAATGGTTTTAGCTGACCATAAAATAAAGCAGTATCAGCAGGGACGTAATCAAGTTGAGCAAGTTCTAATGAGGCTGTTGAACTGTCAGTTTGTGTATAGATTATTGCACCGGCCGCTACAGCAACTGCGCAACCAGCAAGTAGTTTGGTGTTCATTTGGAAATTCCTTTTTGTATCAGTACCAAGCGGTACGTTCTGTAGTATTTATGTTTTGTAAAACGATATCATAAAAGTGCGTAGTCTAGCGAGGAAAAGCACTATTAGTGTTGGTTGTAATGAGGGCACGGTATTATATAAAATTATTAATTTTTACTGCGATAAATCGGCAATAGTTGGTTAAGATGCAGATGCGCTAGCAATGGCAGCGAAATAGCAACACTTCGCATAAATATATGTTGGCATTTTGCCCTTGGTAATCATCTACAATAGCAAAGCCACTGTTAATCTCACCTAAATAGGCCATTGCATAGTTAAATATAAAATGTGTACAAGAGGCTAAGTAGCGAGTCTATTTATCAAAAAATCAAAAATGGCGCCATCGTCTTTATGGAAGTGCTAAAAGCCTTCCTGATCTTGTTTGTCAACACAATTTAGGTGATAAAAATTTAAACTGGTTTTGATATGTCCTTGAAAAAAAATCACTGCTTTGGAAATTAGCCAGCATCTATGTCCATTTCTAGTTAATTAAATTCGTTAAATAGCGATACCATTGAATAAAAAGTATGGAACGGTCCAAATATTAGTTTGTGATCTTTTTATTGGAGTGTGTAGAATCAAACACAACTTGTTAATGGAGTGAAAATCACGTGAGTGAAATAAATATAAATAAAACGTTTGTCACTGAGCAGCCGCAGCAAAATAATAATTACCTGTTACCTTTGACTGCAATGACAACTCTATTTTTTTTATGGGGTTTTATCACAGTACTAAATGATGTACTGATCCCGCGTTTAAAAGGGGTGTTTGATCTTAGTTATACGGAAGCGATGTTAGTGCAGTTCTGCTTCTTTGGTGCTTACTTTATTGTTTCTTTACCCGCGGGGATATTGGTTAAGAAATTTGGTTATAAAAATGGTGTGCTTAGCGGTCTTATCGTGGCTTCTATCGGCTGTATGTTATTTTATCCTGCAGTGGTCGTACATGAATATTGGCTATTTTTAACCGCATTATTTGTACTAGCCGGTGGTGTCACCATTTTACAAGTATCGGCTAACCCTTATGTTGTGGCGCTTGGGCCTGAAAAAACAGCTTCGTCACGGTTAAATTTAGCGCAAGCACTTAATTCATTAGGAACGACTATTGGGCCCTATGTTGGTGGCATTTTGTTCTTTGGCGCAGCAGGCTCATTGACTGCATCTGCGGCGACAGCAGAATCGGTAAAAATTCCTTATTTAATGCTTGCTGCAGCACTGCTTACTATTGCTGTTGTGTTTGCATTTTTAAAATTACCTGAAATCAAATCACACAAAGAAGAACTCGATTGCAAAGCAAAAGGTCATTCTTTAACGCAAGCCCCGCATTTAGTTATGGGGGTGTTAGGTATCTTTTGTTATGTTGGTGGTGAAGTGGCAATAGGTAGCTTTTTAGTTAACTTTTTCGGTGAAGCTCATATTGCAGGGCTCGAAGAGCATACCGCTGCCGCATTAATTGCCTATTATTGGGGCGGGGCGATGGTAGGGCGCTTTATTGGCTCTGCTGCATTACAAAAAATTGCACCATCAAAAGCAATTGCTTTTAATGCATTTGCGGTCATTGCGTTACTTTTAATTACAATCTTCACTGAAGGTGACGTTGCTTTGTATGCTGTGCTGTCGATTGGTTTATTTAATTCTATTTTGTTTCCGACAATTTTCTCAGTCGCTATTCAAGGGCTAGGTTCATTAACCAGTAAAGGATCTGGTTGGCTTTGTTTAGCGATTGTTGGTGGTGCATTAGTACCGTTAATTCAAGGCGTTGTTGCTGATGCAATGAATATTCAAGTTAGTTTTATTATCCCAGCACTTTGCTATTGTTTTATCGCTTGGTACGGGTTGAATGTTGTAAAACTTGCGAGCAAGTGGCAACAAAAAATAAACTAAGCTAATAGTAAAACCTCTTTAGATAAATGCATTTGCAGCACTGTAAATGCATTTATTTTCTTATTATTCTCAATGAATCAATCGCACTCTAAAGTAAAACCTCGCAGTTTAGTTCATTACAAAATAACGACGGATATGCACTGAATACGTATTCAATAGCTATTGTTTATAAAAATCACTGGAACCTTCCAATTTTGAGTTTGTTATTTTTTCGGTGCAATTACGACATTGACTGTCTTTACTTATCGATTAATTACTTTATGAATTTGTTATAGGAGTAAGCGCTAAACTAATTTTTTTACCATGCTTTATTATTGTTTTTGGCTATAACATAGCAACTGTTGGCGATAAGATAAGACAAATAGCGTTATTTTTGTTAAAAAGTAGTTAGCTAACAACGATAAAAAAAATAAATAGGTGTGTCATGCAAAGCTCGCTAAAATTTACCACTAAGGTAACTATCGCAGCATCTGTGGTATTAGTGTTGGTGCTGGGGTTATTTACCATCAATAACTTTATTTCAATGCGCTCACAAACGCAGCAGCAACTGTCTCTAATATTACAAGAAAGCTCTCAATCGGTTTCACAAAATATTGCTAATTGGCTCAATAATAAATTAGCAATCGTTCAGTCTGTAGCGAAAACGCATCAGCAAAATGACACTAAGGAATTAACTCTTAGCCAACTCAATAGCGCAGAAATGGCAGGTAAGTTTAAAAACACCTATATAGGCAAACCTGATGGTACTTTTTTACTCAATGATCAAACAGTTGTATTACCTGCTGATTATGATGCCACAATCCGTCCTTGGTATAAGCTGGTAGAAAATAAAACCACCACAGCGTTTACGACTCCTTATATCGACGTAACCACCAATGAGCTAACTATTTCAGCGGTTGCGCCCATTTTAAATAATGGCCGTTTTAGTGGCGTCGCCGGCGCCGATATCGATATGCAAACCATCACTCAAATAGTCAACGAAATTGATTTTTTAGGTTTTGGTTATGGTTTTCTATTAGACAGTGACGGTCGTATTCTAAGCCATCCAGATATCAAATTAAACGATCAGAGTATGGCGAAGCTGTTTGGTAAAAACCTTGCTTTAAAAGCTGAGTTTGTGGAGCAAGAAATCGCTGGTATTGATCATCTTGTATCATTTACACATATCAAAGGTATTGAAAATGTAGATTGGTATTTAGGTGTGGTGATCAACAAAGATATTGCTTATTCATCAGTGGCTTCATTTAGAAATATGGCTGCGATATATATGTGTTTGGGAGTTATCGCGACGATATTAATGATGCAATTTTCATTGCGTTATTTGATGCGGCCTATGCAGCGTTTAAACGATGCAATTAAAGATATAGCCCAAGGTGAGGGGGATTTAACTCGTCGTTTAGAGATTGAAAACGATGACGAATTTGGTGAACTGTCAGGTTATTTTAATGCCTTTATAGATAAAATTCATACCTCAATTGACCAAGTAAAAACGACCACGGTTGAACTGGAACGTTCAGTGGAAAGCTTAGTTGAGCAAACAGAGTCAACGCTAACGATGTACAGTGACCAAACTAAACGCACAGACAGCGTTGCAACAGCGATTAATCAGCTGTCATCAAGTGCGATTGAAATATCAAGCAGCGCAAGTCATGCATCAACCCTTGCTACTGATGCGAATACACAGTCAGTACAAAGTCAAAGTACGTTAAATGATAATATCAATGCCATTGGTGTGTTATCGCAAAATATGGAACAAGCACAACAAATTATTAGTAGTGTTGCTGAACACTCTGCAAGTATTGGTCAAGTACTCGAAGTTATTAAAGGAGTCAGCGAGCAAACGAATTTACTTGCACTTAATGCCGCAATTGAAGCCGCTCGTGCCGGAGAGGCTGGTCGTGGGTTTGCCGTTGTTGCAGATGAAGTGCGCCAGTTAGCTCACCGTACTCAGCAATCAACCCAAGAAATTGAAAATACCGTTAGCCAATTACAGCAAGGTTCAGGCAGTGCCGTTGCGGTTATGAAAGCCAGTTTAGTTGAAAGCGAAAATACTGTAAAACAAGCGCAAGCAGCCGGTGAGCAAATGGCAGGAGTAACCAAAGCTATAAAAGCAATTGATGATGTAAATCATAGTGTTGCAAATGCGACCACTGAACAAAATCAGGTAATACACTCTTTAGATAATGATATTCATACAATTAGTGAGTTATCTCAACAAGGTCAGCTAAACTTAAATAACACTTTAGCTGAGTGTACTCGTTTAAAACTGCAATTTGATGAACTTGAAAAAATGGTGCTACGTTTTAAAGTCTAAATGCAATCAGCGATAACTAAAAAGATAAAATAAATGATGCCGGAATCACCTGTAAGCCAAGGATGAAGGGCTAAATAACGTTGTTTCCAGTGAACAGTAACAGGCCAATAATGAATAATAGTCAGCTTATATATGTGTACGACCCAATGTGCAGTTGGTGTTGGGGTTTTCAAAAGTGCTGGCAAAAAATCCAAGACGCCTTAGCGAATGAAGTTGATATTATTTATAAAGTAGGTGGCCTTGCTGCTGATTCCGAACAGCCAATGCCAGTAAGTATGCAACAGTTTTTACAACAAACTTGGCAGCGTATTGGCCAGCAAACCGGTGCTAAATTTAACTTTGATTTTTGGCAAAACTGTCAACCACGCCGCAGCACTTACCCTGCATGTCGGGCGGGGATTGCAGCACGTTATTTTAATAAAGAGCGGGTTATGCTTGGTGCAATTCAGCAGGGTTATTATTTATCGGCACAAAACCCATCGGATCTTAATACACTCGTTAGCTGTGCACAGCAAATAGGTATTGCTGCTGATGAGTTTTTAGCTATATTGCAAAGTGAACAACTTGAACAGGCGTTTCAACAAGAGTTAGCGTATGTTCAGCAGTTACCTGTGCAGGGTTTTCCATCGTTAGTTCTTTGTCATAAACAGCAGTACTTTGCTATCGCCGTAAACTATACCAACGCAAATGCTGTGCTCAGCACCATTCATCGTATACTTGCCGATTAATTTATTTAATCTCACTTCACTCATCATTAAAGCGTACACGCTTGTTAAATATTAAAAACTATTGCTTTATCTAACGTAAAAAGCTGTATTTATGGCAGTTGTCATAAAAAGGACTTTTTAGCGCAACACCTCTGTCATTTTTCACCTATAGAATCTCGTTCATTGATATTAAGCAACTAGCAAATCCGCTAATTTAACGAGTAAAGGTGTATGCGATGAAAGGCGTTAAACCATTGATATTAGCTAGTATTGTAGCCATGAGTGCAACAGTGCAAGCAAATGATTTAAATAAGGTTATCGATAAAAGCAGTGAAATTAACCAATCAGCTGTGCAATCACAAACAAAAATAGACAAGATTGCAGACTCTATGCAGGGTCGTTTACAACAGTTTAAAACCCTCAATAAAGAAATTGATGGTTTAACGGTTTATAACGCACAACTAAGCAAACAGCTTAGTAACCAAATGAGTGAAATGGAAGCCATTAACTTATCTATGGATCAAGTGTCTATTATTGAACGTCAAATTACCCCATTAATGCTACGCATGATCACAGGCCTTGAGCAATTTGTTGCTCTTGATGTGCCGTTTCTAACCGATGAACGTGAAAAGCGTTTAGCGTCATTAAAAGACATGATGAACCGTGCTGACATTAATTCAAGTGAAAAATTCCGCCGTGTTTTAGAAGCGTACCAAGTTGAAGTTGATTACGGCCGTACCATCGAAGCCTATACCGCGTTATTAGATGTTGATGGTCAAGAGCGTGAAGTCGATTTCTTACGCATTGGTCGTTTAGAACTTATTTACCTTACTCGCGATGGTAAAAAAGCAGGCTCATGGGATACAACAAGCAAACAGTTTGTTGCCCTGGATGACTCAACAATCAGCCAAATTAGTAAAGGTTTACGTATTGCACGTAAGCAACTTGCCCCAGATATGTTAACACTGCCAGTACACGCTGCGGATTAAGAGGTTAAAATGAAACTTTTTACAAAAATGACCAAAATTGCTTTATTTGGTGCCACCCTTGGTTTTGCGGGCAACAGCTTTGCTGCTGAAGCAATGGATTTAGACTCGTTATTAAAAACACTTGAGCAAGGTAAAACACAGCAATCAGCACAAAATAAACAACGCGAGCAAGAATTTGCTGCACGTCAAAATGAACAAGTGCAAATGCTTAAAAACACTCAAGCAAAACGTAATCAAATGCTGGTTGAGTCTGAGCGTCTTGAAACACAGTTCGAAGAAAATGAAGTAAAACTTGCTAACCTAACCGATACATTATCTAAGCGTATGGGTTCATTGAAAGAACTTTTTGGTGTGCTGCAACAAGTGGCTGGCGATTCAAGTAATAAATTTGCAACGTCAGTAGTGTCTGCACAGCTACCTGGTCGTGGTGCTTTTATGGATGAATTGGCTCAAAAAATGGGCTCGACCTCTAAACTTGCATCAATCGAAGACATTGAAAAAGTATGGTTTGAACTGCAACGCGAAATGACTGAGCAAGGCAAAGTGTCACGTTTTACAACAGATGTAATTGTAGAAGGCGGCAACAAAGCTAAACAAGAAGTTATGCGAGTGGGGGCTTTTAACTTAATTTCAGAAGGTAAGTACCTTGATTATAACACCAGCACTAATACGTTAAGCGAGCTTACCCGTCAGCCTGTTGGCCGTTACACCTCAACGGCGAATGATTTACAACAAGCTAAATCAGGCACTGTACAATTTGCGCTTGACCCAACCGGTGGCTCTATCCTTGGTTTATTGGTACAAGCACCTGATACTTCAGAGCAAGTACATCAAGGTGGTGCAGTAGGTTACGTTATTTTAGGCGTTGGCTTACTTGCTTTAATTATCGCTATTGAACGATTTGTTTCATTGATGCTAATGGGCCGCAAAATCCGTCGTCAACTTAAAGACTCAGTGCCACGTGATGACAATCCACTTGGTCGTGTAATGAAAGTCAAAGATCAATACCCAGATGTAGCATACGACACCTTAGAGCTTAAATTAAGTGAAGCGATTTTACGTGAAATGCCAAAAATCACCCGCAACTTAACGCTCATTAAGATTATCTCGGTCGTTGCTCCATTGTTAGGTCTTCTTGGTACGGTGACCGGTATGATCAATACCTTCCAAGCAATCACCTTGTTTGGTACAGGTGACCCTAAATTAATGGCTGGTGGTATTTCACAAGCGCTTGTTACTACGGTACTTGGCTTAGTTGTGGCAATCCCAACAGTATTTTTATACACCTTATTGAATACCCGCTCTAAAAACTTGCTGCTTATTTTGCAAGAACAAAGCGCAGGTATTATCGCTGAGCGTAGCGAAAAGGGAGCATAACCCATGGTGCTATTGATTGACTCAATCAATGCTATCCGTGATTTTCTCGACACTGGTGGCCAAGTTCTGTTGGTCATCGGAGTGTTAATCTTCGCGATGTGGTTATTGATACTCGAGCGATTTATTTATTTTTTTAATGGTTTTCGTAGTTACAAACATGCCATTAAAAGTAGTTGGACAGGGCGCGATGAGCGTAATAGCTGGAACGCTGAGCAAATACGCCAAGCAACTATTTCACGCGCTGGGATGAAGTTAAACAACAACTTAGCGCTGATCAATGTGATGGTTGCCTTGTGTCCGCTGCTGGGGTTACTCGGTACGGTAACAGGTATGATAGAAGTGTTTGATGTGATGGCGATTACCGGAACGGGCAGTGCGCGTTCAATGGCATCAGGTGTATCGAAAGCGACTATCCCGACAATGGCAGGCATGGTTGGTGCGTTATCTGGTGTATTTGCTTCTACGTACTTACAACGCAAAGCAAAGCGCGAAGTAGCCCTACTTGAAGACAGCATGGTTTTAGACCATTAAACAACAATTTTTAGTATGTGGCGAAAGCCACATACAATCAGGAGAATAAAATGAGAGCCCCATTAGGAAGCCTTTTTCAAGAAGATGAAGCTGAAGAAATAAACATGACCCCGATGCTTGATGTTGTGTTCATCATGCTTATTTTCTTCATTGTAACCGCCTCTTTTGTTAAAGAGTCAGGTATCGATGTAAATCGCCCAGAAGCGGCAACAGCCGTTAAGAAAGAGCGTGCAAATATTCTAGTTGCGATTTCAGATCAAGGTGAAATTTGGATCAATAAACGTCAAATCGATGTGCGTGCTGTGCAAGCAAACATTGAGCGTTTAAAAGCAGAAAATCCACAAGGTAGTGTGGTTATTCAGGCTGACAAAAAAGCCACTACAGATACCCTTATTAAAGTGATGGATGCAGCACGCGCCGCAGGTGTATTTGATGTGTCTATCGCGGCACAAGAAGCCTAAGGAAGCCATAATGCGTTATTTAGTAGCATTATTAGTTGCCGGTGTTGTGACCTTTATGTTGTTTTTGGGCATGCAAGCGCTTATCACCGGTGGTGAAGGGGCGATGACTGAGCCAGCTAAAGGCAATGTACTTGATTTTGTAAGGCTTAAAAAAGAAGAAACGGTACAAAAGAAAGAACGTAAACCACAAAAGCCGCCAACGCCGAAAGAGCCTCCGCCGCCAATGGATTCACCGCAAATGCAAAATAGTGATCCAAATGCAGCAGCGTCTAACTTTGACTTTGGTGCCAGTGTTGATGCTGACGTGAGTCTCAGTGGTGGTCTAGCTCTTGACTCTAGTGATGGTGAATATCTACCGATTGTAAAAGTAGCACCTGTTTACCCGCGTCGAGCATTGTCACGGGGCATTGAAGGCTATGTGATTGTTGAGTTTACAGTGACTAAGCAAGGTACTGTTCGTGATGCAAAGGTAGTAAAAGCTGAGCCTGAATCATTGTTTGATCAAGCAGCTATGGATGCGGCACTTAAATTTAAATATAAACCACGCGTGATCGATGGTGAAGCGGTTGAAGTTGCGGGTGTACAGAACAAAATTTCTTTCCAAATTAACGGCTAGAAACAGAGGATTGCGATTATGAAATTATTAAAAACAGCATTAGTGTGTACTTTTGCGATAGGAGCCAGTGTTGCGCTGCCAAGTTTAGTCTCCATGTTACCAGGAGTCACGCTTGCGAGCGTTTACGCACAAGAGCAAAAAACCACGAAAGTGCCTGCGCTACGTGAAAAAGTGTATAGCCAATTGGCTCGTGCACAAAAGTTAGCCGATGATGGCGACGCTAAAGCAGGACTTGAGGCGCTTGATAGCATCAAAGAACGTTCTTCTAGCATGAACTCCTATGAAATTGCCATGATGCATAATTTTTATGGCTTTATTTATTACAACGAAAATGATTTGCCTAAAGCAATTGCATCATTTGAAAAGGTGATAGCAGAAGAAGGTATTCCAGAAACATTACGTGTTAGCACTACTTTTAGCTTAGCGCAATTAGCGATGGCAAACAGTGATTATAATAAAGTCATTGATTTTTTAGCTAAGTGGGATGCAATTAACACTAAGCCTAAAACTGATGCCTATTATGTCCTTAAATCACAAGCGTATTATCAGTTGAAAGATTACCAAAAAGGCATTGATAATATTAACTTAGCGATTGCCCAAAGTGATAGTGAAGGCAAGGTGCCAAAAGAAAACTGGTTAGTACTGCAACGCGCCATGTATTACTCACTTAATCAAACTGAGAATGTAGTTGCTGTACTTGAGCGTATGGTAAAGCTTTATAACAAGCCTGAATACTGGGTGCAACTTGGCGGTATGTACGGTGAAACGGGTAAAGAAAAACAACAACTAGCCGTACTTGAAGCCGCTTACCAGCAAGGTTTTTTAACGTCAAAATCAGATTTACGTCAACTTGCCCAAGTTTACTTATACAACGGTTTAGCGTTTAAAGCGGCTGATGTGATGAGTAAAGCGATTGAATCAGGCGTTGCTGAAAAGTCTGCGAAGAATTATGCATTCATCGCAGAAGCCATGGTCCAAGCAAAAGAAGATAATAAATCAGTTACTTACTTTGCTAAAGCGGCAGAGCTTTCGGATCACGGTAAGTACGATCAACGTATGGCTGAAGTACTTGTTAACTTAGAGCAATTTGAAGATGCCGCTGATGCAGCCCGAACGGCGCTTGATAAAGGCTCACTCGATTTTGAATCAAATGCTTATGTTGCTTTAGGTATGGCGCAATATAGTTTACAAAACTTTGATGCGTCTATTTTAGCATTCGAACAAGCCGAGAAGCATAAAAAATCGCAGCGATTAGCTGAACAATGGATCAAATACGTGAAGCGTGAAAAATTGCATGCTGAAACATTACGCACCGCTTTGTTATAAGTAAATATGGCGTTAAAAAATGCCATTTTAACTTCAACGATTTTATTAAAAAACTCGTTTTATAATCGCAACACCAAAACCGCCTCAGGGCGGTTTTTTTCGTTCTAAATATTCCTAACAAATTGTTATTTAAATAAATTATATTGTCACTTTATGTTTATTAAAGTGTAACTGTATTGTCATACACCTCCCGTATTGTAGTCCTCGTTCTAAAGCTCAAGTGACCTTAAAGCATGTTTTTCGTGTTTTAAAGTGACTTGAGTTTTACTTAATGCGCTAACAAAATAATTAAATACTTTAACGGAGTGAACAATGAAATTATCTGGTTTATTTAAAGTCAGCCTTGTGGCTACTGCAATTACACTCGCTGGCTGTGGCGGTGGTGATATTAATGTTACACCTACAACAGTTGATAACAGTGTAGATAATAGTGTAGACAACTCAGTGACTAACCCAGGTGGTGATAATGGTGGTGATACATTAAGTTGCGCTACATATACATTAGATGGAGCTACATTTACAGGTGAAGCAAAGGGTGTTAACTGTGTTTACAGTCAAGCATTTGCAAGTAATGCGAAAGAAATTACCAGCTCTTTTGTTATCCCTGCATTAAGCAGTGGCGGCGCACATGTATTTGAAGGTGCATTATTTATTGGTGATGATGTAGACACATCAACAGGCGCTACAATTGATGGCAATGGTCCTACATTGTCTATTGAAGCTGGCGCGACGATAGCTTTTACTAAGCCTGAGAGTTTTATTCGTATTGCACGTGGTGCAAATATTGAAGCAATTGGTGAAGTAGATAAGCCAATTATTTTCACAAGCATCAAAGAAGTTGATGGCGATGATGCAACAACCGCACAAATTGGTGATTGGGGTGGCGTTCAGGTAAATGGTCGAGGCCATTCTATCCGTTGTACGGCTGCGGCTGCGGCGCAAGATATGTGTAACCACGCTGCTGAAGGTATTGTATCGTATTATGGTGGTAATGATCCGCAAGATAGCAGCGGTATCCTTAAGCATATAGTTATAAAATATGCGGGTTTTGGTGTTGAAGGCGATGAGCTTAATGGTTTAACCCTTAATGCTGTAGGCTCAGGCACAACGATTGATTACGTGCATGTTCATAATGGTTTTGATGATGGTATAGAGCTTTTTGGTGGTAGCGTTAACCTTAAACATATTGTTATTACTGATACAGGTGATGATGGTATTGATTGGGATGAAGGCTGGAAAGGCTATGGACAATTTATTCTTGTACGTTCAAATGAATATGGAAACCATGGCTTTGAAACAGATGGCGCTAAGGTAGATCCATTATCAGCAGATGCACAAGATTTAGTAACAACTGTTTCTAATCCAACAATTGCTAATGCAACGGTTGTAACTACTGGCGACCAAGGTGCTGAAGGGCGTCGTACTGGTGCTGGTATGGAAATGAAAGAATGGGGTAAAGCGCAATTAGCGAATATGCTATTTGTAAACTCTTCATCTGTAGATGGTGCTGGTTGTCTTGATTTATATAATGAAAAAGACCAATCAGGGGATGCTGGTGTGCATGCGAATGCAAATAATGGCGATATCGCATTTATGAGCTCAATATTTGCTTGTGGTAAGAATTTTGAAGACGTAAATACACCTTTAACTGGCGCATTAGCAAGTTTTGATATTGCTTCTTGGTTTACTGGTGGCGAGAATAACCAGTTAATTGGTTTTGCTGATTTTGCAAATGTACTTGGTGCTGATGGTGTTTCAACAGCTGCAACTATTACTGATTCACAAGGCACTGCAGTAGCTACAACAGCTAAAGACATGAGTGAAGTTAACTCTTTCTTTACTAACGCAGGCTATATTGGTGCACTTAAAGACGGTGAATCAAGTGAGTGGGCTGATTTTGTTGCCGCATCTTTACAACGCGCTAGTAATTAATCTAGACCGGCTCTAATTATAAGGCGCTACGGCGCCTTTTTTAAGGGAATTTTAGGTTTAGAGGATATAAATATGAAACATCAAAAGCAGTTTAAAACCAATCTAATAACTTTATCTCTGCTCTCCCTTTTTTCTTCATTTCATTCTTTCGCTGATCAGGCACAAGAAATAATAAATGAAGACGCGATAGAAGAAGTTGTTGCAACAGGTACGCGCCTTAAAGGCAGTGCTAGTGCCGTAATTGATGAGCGTAAAAATCAGGCATTTGTCGCTGATATAATGGGTTCAGAGCAAATATCTAGAACGGGTGATAGTGATGCAGCTTCGGCACTTCGCCGTGTTACAGGCTTATCATTAGTTAACGATAAGTTTATCTATGTCCGTGGCTTAGGTGAGCGTTACTCTAGCGTACGTTTAAATGGCGCGGTAGTTCCAAGCCCGGATCTAACACGAAATGTAATTCCACTTGATATCTTCCCATCAAGTATTATTGAATCCTTGGCTGTACAAAAAGCCTATTCACCAAATATGCCTGCGGCTTTTGGTGGTGGTGACGTTAATATCAGAACCAAGAGCATTCCAAATGATACTTTATTTAAAGTCGAAATTGGTGCCAGTTATAAAGATACAAACGACGAAGGCTATACATATAATGGTGGCAGTGATGATTGGTTAGGTAAAGATGATGGTACACGCGCATTACCTGGTTCAGTTAAGACTGCGTTAAATACCTATATCAATGGCCTGTCTGATATTTCATATAGAAATATCAGGGATGTAGAGTCAAGACGTCAGGGGGCTGATATTGGCCAAGCTGCCGCGATAGACTTAAATAAAAGTTTAGCAAAAGCATTGCCAAGAGATTTTGGCTTGGAAAAAGAAAGTTTAAATCCTGATGCCGGTATTAAAGCTGTGTATGGCGACCGTTTTGATAACTTATTTGGCTTAGACGGCTCGTTTGGTTTCTTAGCGTCAGTTGCCTATGAAAATGAATGGTCCAATGCTGAGAAGTTTAGCGCTGTACTTTCTTCTGTTGACGCATCTGAGTCCTCATGTTCACAAGATGACTTTACTTGTTACTCTGCAACAGAGAAAGAAGTGTCAACCAAGCATAATATAAAGTTAAATAGCTCTCTAAATTTAGGTTATAAAATTGGAGGCCATGATTTAACAGCAACTTATATGATGTTACGAGATTCTGAAGATGAAGCCTCTGTTGCGCTTTACCAAGAACCTTCAAAGTCATTAAGTATTGATGCTGGGCAGTTGCAGCGTAGTCACTTAACCTCTTTTGAGGAACGAGAACTTGAAATACTTCAGCTTCGTGGAATGCACAATTTAGATTGGGGTTTTCTTAAAGGTGTTGGTGTAGATTGGCAGTATACTGACTCAACAGCGACTACAAGTATACCTGGTGAGCTTAAAGTAACGGTTCGTGATGAGTACTTAGATGGCAAATATCAACGTACTTTTTACAATGGTAGCTTAGGTGGTAATCCTTATTTGTATCGATTTGTAGAGTTAGAAGACGATGTAGAAAACTGGGGCGTTAATGTAAACAAAGTTTTTTACTTTGATAACGCCGAAGTAGAAATTGCGGGTGGTGGTTATTTTGTTGAAAAAACACGTGATTACCGCACTGACTTTTTTAACTATCGTTTTAGCCAAACTCAGTCTTTAGATCTAGCACAAAGTGAAGAAGAAGCACTGTCAATCGGTAGTTTTTTTGCTAACGATGCTGTTATTGATTCAACGGATGTCGAGTTATTGTTCCAAGAACCAACAGCTGATGATTACTTAGCAGCGCAAATGATTGATGCTTATTACGGCTCTTTTGACGTAACGTTTGCTCAAGATTGGCGTTTAAGCGGTGGTGTGCGTTACGAGGACTTCCGCCAAGTTGCGCTTGCTTTTTCTCGCTCAGCATTCGATCCTGCTTTATTGGCTGATAAATTAAGTGCAGATGCGATAGAACAAGCAAGTGTGATGGAAGATGAGTATTTTACTTCGTTATCTATGACATATAGTCAGCAATCGTATCAAGTTCGTTTTGGTTATGGCAACACGGTTGTACGCCCTGATTTGCGAGAGCTAAGCCCTGTTCAATTCCAAGATCCGCTGACAGGTTATCGAACGCTTGGTAATCCATTCTTAGAATCTAGTTACCTAGATAACTTTGATGCACGTATCGAGTTTTATATGGACAATGGCGATAATTACTCAGTTGGCGCATTCTATAAAGATATCGATAAACCAATCGAAGCACTATTAACAGAAAGCGACGGCCGTTTTACTCTGCAGTTTGACAATGCAGAAACAGCCTATGTTTACGGTATTGAAGCTGAATGGTTAACTGAGTTGCACAGTGATTTATTAGGGGGCGCTTTTTTTACTTCTGGAAATATAACGCTCAGTGATTCAGAAGTTGAAATTGCAGAAGAACAGCGTGGCGATCTCACGAACCTAAAGCGACGTATGACGGGCCATTCAAAGTATGTTGCCAACTTGCAACTGAATTACGATTCACATGATGGCATGCATCAAGCATCTGTTATCTACAATGTATTTGGTGATCGTATTTTAGCTGCGGGTGTTAATAACTTTGATGACGCTTACGAACAACCTTTAAACTCGTTAGACATGGTTTATAGTTATTACCCAACGTTTAATACCACATTAACACTTAAAGTGAAAAATATGTTGGGACAAAACTTTGAAGTAGAACAAAATGATGTGCTAATTCGTTCTCAAGAAACGCCTAGAGAATTAAGCGTGAGCTTTAGCTACGAGTTTTAAAGTCATCTAATAAAGGCAAATTACATAAGTCTTTATTATCTCAGCCCTGCCAAATGCAGGGCTTTTTAATATCTGCTATTTGTAAAACTAATGGTTGTGTATTATCTGTGTTATTAAAGAAGTGATCATTTAATGCAAATTGATATAAGGCTATTATTTTAATGATGATATGTGATTAATGATGAGTTGAACTATGTTGATATTAATTGGAGGAATTTTTGCGCCATGGAATAAGAGCTCAGTTGTTACTGAGCTGTTTGTTTACGTTAGTTACCGCTACCGCACTTTATACTAGCGTACAATGGATAACACTGATTTTTACTACCAGTATTTTTTGAAACCCATGCGCTACCATACCAGTCATATTCCGCGTACTCATATTCATCCTCACCACACTGTGCTGCCAGTGATTTCTCGCTTATGACCTCGCTCTTTACAGAATTGATTTCCCGATATAAAACTGACAAAGAAGTTGCTATAACTACTATCAACTCTTACGGTAGGGTTGATGTAAGTTGCTGTAGATAAGCTTTTTGTTGAGCCCGATGTGTGTTCAACACTAGTTGTTGAACTGGCAAAAGAAGTATTCGATTCTACATTGATTTCGTTAACATTTGCAGATACTCCTAAAGATAGAAAAGTTGCAATTAGGCTAGAAAAGTATAATGTTTTCATTTTTTTTGATTCCTTTTAATAAATAAAATAATACACAATACATCTGACTATAAAATGCGAAATGATTATAAATCTTGTTTATTGCATTCTTATTAACTTACTTATGTACAGATAGTCAGTTTCATATTGCAAAAAAATAGCAACAGATGAATCAGTTGGATGTCAAAAACACCGGTCTTTTACAATGATGCACAATAATCATAACTATTAGAAATATGATTATTGACTCAAGATGAAAAAATTTTATGTTCTATGAGTAACACTGGTGTTGCCTCGATCACAGTGCTAGATTGTTCGTTCTAAAAATTAAATCTCACGCAATGAATTTTAATTTTTAACGTATTAGGTATTTCTTATGACTCAAACAGTGGAACAAACAATGAAAAAAGTAGGATTGGTCGGATGGCGGGGCATGGTTGGCTCAGTGTTATTAGAGCGTATGCAACAAGAAAATGATTTTGCTCATATCGATACTACTTTTTTTACTACCTCGCAAACCGGTAAGCTTGGCCCTAATTTAGCAGGTCCTGCAAAACCATTACTTAATGCAATGGATTTTGAATCGCTGGCAAACATGGATATTATTATTACCTGTCAAGGTGGCGATTATACCAAAGCTGTGTATCCACAATTACGTGAAGCAGGTTGGGACGGCTATTGGATTGATGCGGCATCAGCACTGCGTATGAGCGATGACAGTATTATTGTACTTGATCCGGTCAATAAAGATGTGATTGAACAAGGCCTTGAGCAAGGCGTTAAAACTTATGTGGGTGGTAACTGCACAGTTTCATTGATGTTATTAGCGCTGGGTGGTTTATTTGAGCAAGATTTGATTGAGTGGGTTAGCCCAATGACTTATCAAGCAGCCTCAGGTGCCGGTGCTCGCAATATGAAAGAGCTAATCGCGCAAATGGGCTCTATTCATGCAAGTGTGGCTGACAAGCTCGCTGATCCACAGGCCGCTATTTTAGAAATTGATAAACTAGTCACGCAGCAGATTGCCTCAAGCGATTTACCGCAAGAACAATTTGGTGTGCCGTTAGCAGGCAGTCTTATCCCATGGATTGATGTGCCAATGCCATCAGGTCAATCTAAAGAAGAATGGAAAGCGCAAGTTGAAGCGAACAAAATTTTAGGTTCATCTAAACAGCCTGTGCCTATTGACGGTTTATGTGTACGCATTGGTGCAATGCGTTGTCACTCACAAGCAATGACGATTAAACTACGTGAAGATATTAGCGTCGAGAAAATAGAACAGATTTTAGCCTCACACAATGAGTGGGTTAAAGTTATCCCTAATGAGCGTGATATCACTGCTACAGATTTAACCCCAGTTAAAGTAACTGGTACATTAAGTATTCCTGTAGGGCGTATTCGTAAATTAGCCATGGGACCTAAATTCATTAGTGCTTTTACCGTTGGCGATCAATTATTATGGGGTGCTGCAGAGCCGCTACGTCGTATGCTACGCATTATTGTTGATAATAAATATTAGTTTATTGGCTGCCATTTATTACAGTTAATATGGAGGGCTGGCAATGTGCCAGCCCTTTTACTGTTGTCTTTTTGCACCGCTTTAGTTTTGTCACTGCTTAGTTAATTTAGTGAGATTGTTTCTTGCTGGATACTCAATAGCTTACTATCTTTATGGGAGTATCTATTTGGCCTCCTATATATGAATATATCAAAAAAATTAAAACTATCTTTTGCCTCCGCCATCGCCTTACCTCTTTTTATTATTGCAGCACTTGTTATCACGCAAACAAGAGAGCAAGCTATTGATAATTTTGCGCAAATGAGCGAAAGAGAAGCACGGCAAATAGATAATGGTATCGCTATATTTTTTGCCGAAATAGAAAAAAATGTTGATTATCTAGCTTCCCATCAAATGGTCTTAGCTGCCAAGCAAGATGTCAAAACTCATGTAGATACAAATAATTCGGTGATGCTAAAACATCTCCAAGGCAGCAGTGTTGAACGTGCCGCATTTCAACAGTTTGATCACTTCGGCCAAACTCACCCAGGGCTTGCTTATATTTATATGGGTAATGAACAAGGTGGTTATATTCAGTGGCCAGCGGGAGAAGTTAATGCTAATTATGACCCACGATCTCGACCTTGGTATTTAACAGGTAAATCTGCAAGTGGTAAAACGGTTCGCACTAGTGCTTATTATTGGGCAGCTGACGACATGGTTATAGTCTCTACTGTAAAAGCAATAAAAGATAATGGACAAATTATCGGTGTACAGGGAATGGATGTTTCTTTGCAAGGACTGACAGAAATTATTGCTAATATTAAGCTGGGTGAAACTGGTTACTTAATGCTGATCGAAGATACGGGAAACATACTTGTTGATGTTAAAAATGAAGATTTTCGTTTTAAACGTTTAACTGATATTGCGGGTGGGAAATACAAGCAGTTAGCGGCTAATACCCAAGGTCAGTTCGAAATTGTTATTAATGACAAAGATTTTATTGCCAATATTTATACTTCAGCTAAGTTAGGCTGGAAATTTATTGGCTTAGTTGAAAAGTCAGAGGTGATGAGCGCCGCAAACACCATGACCGTTACAATTTTAATTATTAGTGCGGTGCTAATTATTGTATTCATTTTAATCGCAAGTTATATCTCAAAAGTAATTTCTTCACCTATAGTTGAAGTCAGTGATGGCCTGGCTGAAATTGCGCAAGGCGGTGGTGACCTAACTCGACGGCTCACGATAAAAACTAAAGATGAGACGGCAAAGCTTGCCAATAGTTTTAACCTATTTTTAAACTTGATTGCTGATTTAGTAAGACAAATCAACGAGTGTGCATTAGATGTAAGCGGTACATCAGAGCAAACTTCTACACAAGCATCGCAATTAACTCGTTCTACCTCCCAACAACAACAAGCACTGGAAATGGCGGCAACTGCAATTAATCAAATGGCTGCGACAGCCAACGAAGTAGCTTCAAGTTGTGCTAATGCGGCAGATCTGGCTATGCAAACGCAACAGGCATCGGAGATAGGTCAAACAGTGATCACAGAGACCGTTCAAAGCGTGGTTGTTTTGAGCGAAGTGATAAGTAAAGCAACGGATGATATATCGCAACTTGACACTGAAAGTGAAAATATCATGTCAATTTTAGGCGTTATAAGAGGCATTGCTGAGCAAACTAATTTGCTTGCTTTAAATGCTGCAATAGAAGCTGCTAGAGCGGGGGATCATGGTCGTGGTTTTGCTGTCGTTGCAGATGAAGTACGTGCATTGTCGAAACGTACGTCTGAATCCACTGAAGAGATTGCTACGCAATTAGACAAATTACGTAGCATGTCTGGCCAAGTCACTACTGAAATGAAACGCAGTTTAGACAGCACTAATAAAACGGTTGAACTATCCCATGCTGCACAGCTGCAATTTACGGAAATAACAGCGTCTATTGTTAATATTAGTGACTTAAATACGCAGATAGCAACCGCTGCAGAAGAGCAGCAGCATGTCGCTGAAGATATAAATCGCAATGTTATAGAAATCAAAAATGCGGCTGATGATGTTAGTGAAATTGCTGCCAATACCAGTAATAATGGCGATAAATTAAAAACCTTATCACACGTTCTTACTGATCTAGTTGGAAAATTTAAAGTGTAGTAATAACAGTGGCTAAGAATAAAATACAAGCTGACAATACCGCTCATTAGTCTTCAATGCGAATACTCCAGTCAGCTTAATAGCCGATTCTATTTTTTTCCGGTATTAACTTGTTGGTATTTTTTGCGGATTAAAATTCAAACCTTGTTGTTTTATATGCTCGGTATAGTGGTAGGCCGATAATGGTTTTGAAAAATAAAAGCCTTGAAATTCTTTACATCCCATATTTGCCATAATTTCAACTTGTTGTTGTGTTTCAACTCCCTCAGATACGCATTTTATACCTAGCTCATCACACATGACGTGAATTGCTTTTACTAAGCTCTTTTGCCTTGTTGAGCTTGTAACTTGGCTTATTAGCGAGCGATCAAGTTTTAGCTTATTTATAGGATATTCGGCTAAGCGCGCAATATTTGAATAGCCCACACCAAAGTCATCAACAGAAATTGTGAATCCCCATGATTGTAGGTTTTGCATTAGCGCCAAGGAATATTCTTGGTTTGCTTCTAATGACGTTTCGGTCAGTTCTAATTCAATTTGACTTGGTTTGACATTAAAGTCCGCTAAGTATTTTACTAATTTTGACATGAAATCGCTTTGGCCAAAATCAAGCAATGATATATTTATTGCAACAGGCACTAGTGGAATTTCATCTTTGCTCCAAGTTGCAATTTGAGTACAGACTTTTTGAATTATGAGATCTGTGAGTCGGCTGATCATCCGGTATTCCTCTGCGATAGGAATAAACACCGCAGGTGATACAACACCAAGAGTTTTACTGTTCCAGCGTGCTAATGCTTCAAGTCCAATGCACTTGCCGTCATGTGTTACTTTAGGTTGATAGTGTAACTCTAACTCGGCGTTATGAAGTGCTTCGTCTAATAACATTGATATTTCATGTTTTTCTAAAAATGCTTGTGAGCGTTTTTCATCATAACCATTAATAGGGCGATGATTATCAGCAAGTTTTAATGCCTCTATTGCGTTGTTTAATACAGTAGCACTGCTTTTTCCTTGTCTTGGAAAGTTAGAAAAACCAAATAAAAACGACTGTTGGTATTTTCTGCCCCGCATTATATAAGGTTCATCAAGCGCATGTTTAACTTCGTTTAAAAGCTTATACTCTATTTTGTTAGCTGAGCTTGTAGTTATTATAAATGCTAATTTATTATTACCTACATGAGCGCACAGAACGAGGTCTTCATTAGAGTCTTTTAAGCGCTTATAAGCTGATACTAAATGTGCTTTTGCATCAGCTTTACTGTATTTGAGATTTAAATATTCATTATTTGCACTCTGGGTGATCACAATATAGAAATCACCTTGGTACTTTGCTACAAATCTTTCACACTGAAGCTCAAACCATTCTCTATTGGGAAGGTGTGTTTGACCATCGCTGTAACGTAAACGTTTGTTTTCTTGCTCCATTGCTAATAAGTTTTGTTTTATTTGATGTTGTTCAGTGCAGTCATCAAAGCGCAGCACACAATAATCAGAGTCAGTAACTTGCTGGTAATGTACAGTTTTATAGGTGTTTTTATATTTAAATACTTGGTTCTTTTGTGGGTTAGCTGCAATCACAAGATTAGGTAATAATTTATCGAGTTTAACTGTGCTGTTTTTAACTGTTGCTTTGAAATCAAATAACATTTTCGCTTGACTGTTAAAATCTATAACGGTGTTTTCACTATCGATAATTATTTTTGCAATACTTGATTCAGTAAAAAATGTTCTATAAAGCTCATTTTTTGCTGCTAGATGACTATTTGATTCTGCCATGGTTTGATTTAAACGTTTAGCTGCAACTATGGTGCGTGCAACCGCAAGCGGAATACAGATATTAAAGATTAAGAATAATAATCCTGATATATACCAGTCTGAATTTGGTAGTTGCGTATTTATGGAGGTAAGAGATGAAATATCAATGTTGTATATTATAAAATAAAAAGGCACGATATTTAGAATCGCATAACTTAGCGCGGTTCTCACACCTAATAGCCCGAACTCAGGTTCCAAGTGCACCAAACCTTAAACCACTAATTAATAAAGACTTCTTCAGCTGTCTGATAATTTAGTATTTTCCTTGGGCGAGTATTAATTTTCATTACAACCTCTTGGAGTTGTTCATTAGTTATAGTTGAGAAATCTGTTTTCTTTGGGAAATAACGCCTGATCAGACCGTTTGTATGTTCATTTGTTCCTCGTTGCCACGAACAATAAGGATCAGCAAAGTAAATAATAAAATCTAGTTCTTCTTCCAAGGCTTTAAATTTCGAAAATTCTTTTCCATTATCCAAGGTCAGAGTTAACTGTTTATGCTCTGGAATCTCTTTAAACATCTCTACTGTAGCCGTATTGAATGACTCAGCTTGCTTAGTCTCTATTTTTTGCGCGATTAAATATCGAGAGCTACGGTCAACATGGGTCACAAAAAAACCAGAGCCCTTTTTGCCTTCAATTAAATCACCTTCCCAGTCACCTATTCGGCTTCTGTCTTCGACTATTTTTGGTCGTTCGCTAATACTTACTCTATTCTTAATTTGCCCACGTAAATCGCCATATTTACGTTGTTTACGTCTTTTTTTATGCCTCTTCGCTAAGTCTTTGTATAGCTCTCCACCTGCTTTAAAATCCTTAATCACCCATTGATAGATTGTTTCATGGCTGACATGCATTAATTCATCTGACGGGTTATCCTTCTTAAGCCGACCTGCTATAGCATCTGGAGACCATCCCATTGCTATCTTACTCAGCACAAGCCCGTACAGTGCCTTATTGTTTCTTTTTCTTGCATGCCTAGCGACCTTCCTTCTTGCCATCGCTTTTTCGTGCGCTGCCTCATCGAAATAATCATAGTAGGGTGGCTTATTTCGCTTAACTTCACGCATGATAGTTGTATGGTGTCGATTTAATAGTTTACCAATGGATCGGCAGCTTTCGCCACTGTTGAATCGATAGTAGATAGCTTTTCGTTCGAAACTGTTAAGATGTTCGTAAGACATTCTGAATTCCCTCGATAATGAGTTTGGTCGCACTTACTACATTAGCAAATACTTCAGAATGTCATATTTATTGGTGGGTTATGGTCAGTGGTGCACTTGCATAATGAATTCGGGTAGCATCAACGCAATGATAGGACAGGCATACATATACATAGAGCCTATTTTTGCAAGGTTGATATCTGTTAAAAAGAGATTAATTGAGATTGTTGCAGCAACAATACTGAGTAGCAGCGCATGGGCACATAAAGTAAAGCATTTACGGCTAGCTAGAAGTAAGATAGCCATTGTGACAAAAAAGCTCGCGCAAAGCACAATTACATGGATTAAGTTGAACTCAATTGCGGCGTTTAAAGTATCGCAAAGCACTGCAAAACATAGAATAACACCAGCTGCTAAAATAATGCGTAATGCACTGATACGCCAGTTAGGTATTCTAACATTTGAATTAACGTGATCTGATAATAAAAAGTATCTTCTGAAGTAATGCATTATAATTGGTGTAAATTTATCATATTTTTATTAGACCATTGATAAATAGCTAAAAGCAATAATTTATTAGTTTTAGATTTTACACTAGGAATAAATGCTTGGTTTATCGGCTGACTACAGATGAACTTAGTTATAATTGCACTAGCACCTAAGCTTTTATATTCTTAGGTGCTAGTTTATCAATACTTAGTTTTTGGGCTTTAATAGTGTTTTTAGTTCTGCTATTTGTGCCTTCAGCTCATTGATTTGTCCTTGGGTTGCCGGCAAGGAATCTACATCGGCTTGCTCTTCACGGGCATTGCGATGCTCCTGTGACATAACTTCTAGAATAGCGCCTACCATCATGTTTAAAAATACGAAAGCAGTTAAGAATATAAAAGTAAGGTAGTAAATCCAACTTAGTTTATAGACAGCCATAGTTTCGTACATGACGTCGGTCCAATCTTCAAAGGTTGCTATTCTGAACAGAGTCAACATTGAGATTGATACATCTCCCCACAGAAATGGATTTATCTCAGAAAATAACATGCTGCCAGTTGCGGCATAAATATAGAAAATAACAAACATTAACAGCGCAATATAGCCCATTTGCGGTATGGCTTTTAATAGTGAATTAACCAACAAACGTAGTTCTGGCACCATAGAGACTAAACGTAGTACGCGGAATATTCGTAGTAAACGGGCTATAAAAATGGTCGAACCTGCAGCAGGATATAAACTGCCAATGACGATTATAAAGTCAAAGATATTCCAGCCTTTGCTAAAAAAGTCTTTTAAGCCTTTACTTGCAACATAGCGGATAATTAGTTCTATTAAGAAAAACACCGTGATGCCCACGTCCATCCAATGTAAAGCAAATTCAACAGTGGGGTGTAACGAATAGGTGTGTGCACCAACGGTGAGCGCTGATACAACAATAACGGCGATAACAAATGATTGAAATATTTTACTTTTATCGATACGCTGGAACAGCTTTTGTAACTGCGACAACATCATAATTAGCCCTTAACGGTTATAGATATAAAACGTTTGCAATATACAGCAAAATCGTCATGGATGAATTACTTTTCCAGCTTAAAATGTAAGGAATTTTTAATGCTTTTCAATAGGCTAAAATGGGTTGTAAGTGCCTCAGCGGTACTGTTTTTAACCGGCTGTAGTTCAGATGCACGCTATCACGAAATTCAAGCTGCCCGTTTAGGTGAATGCAGCTACATGGCAGATAAAGAATATCATGAATGTATAAAGCGCCAAGAAGACGGTTACAAAAAATTTAAAAAGCAGCAAGACATAGTTCCAGAAAACGACTCAAGCCAAGAGCACACCAGTAAAAATGACTAGAACAGAAAAATTGTTAGATAAAGCACTTCGTAATACTCTAACCATCGCTTGTGAAAATATAAAAGACAAGCACGCTGGTTTTAGTTACTTAACGCATACAGTCAATTTAAAAAAACCAAGTAATAGCTTGCATATAAGTTGTTTTTTTATTGATGAATTAGCACTATTAGAGGCAAACAATGAGCAACAATTGCCTTTAATTGAAGCGCAAATTAAGCAGCAGCTTGCGCTTATAAACATCAAGCCACAAGCAATTAATTTTTCATCATAGTTTCGTTTTTAAGGTAAAATAAGTTTTTTAAACACTGCTTTGCGTTAAGAAATAACCGATAGTAGCGATGACGCACTTGAAATTCAGGCTTTTCATTTGTGTAACTATTTGATCATTAACAGAGTTCACTTAAGAGCTAAGCGATGATGTGAAATGACATGTCAATAGTTGCAAAAAAGACAATAACTCAGCGCGTATTTTTCGCTCTCGATTGATTTATTAATACTGTATTGATTGGTTATTTTAAGTAGAATGCTCAGTTTAGACAGGGTATGTGATTTAGTGTAATGGCTACTTATTCAAAAAATTTTATAGCTAAACGACTTAGTTTCGTTAGTTCCTATTTCAATTCAGCTATTATTATAAATCTTATAGTTGCTGTTTTTGTTATTTTTAGTGGCATTAATCAAAGTGACTCTGTAGGAAAGTTGTATTGGTTTTGTATTCTTATTTTCGTATTTTCACTGCGCATTTTAAATCATGTTTTTTTAAGTAATGACAATAATATAAAGTACCATTGTTACTTTATTGGTGTATTTTTAACTGGTTTGACTTGGGCTGTGTTCCCAATATTATTTTTTGAAGATATGCAGATGTCAGAGAAATTTGTCACGCTGGTTGTTTTTAGCTCATTAGCAGGGGGAGCTGTCAATGTTCTGTCCTCCGATATTCGCTCAGCCTTCAGCTATATTACTTTTTTGCTTATCCCATTTAGTATATTGCTTTTATTTCAACCAGACGATAATGAAAATGTTTTAGGCATATTGGGAATTGTATTGTGGTTTATTTTGTGTTTTGTCAGTGCAATACGCGCAGCTAAAGATGTAAAAACCTCAATTAATAATGAAATTAAGCTCGATTTATTTATCCATAATCTAGAAAAAGAAGTGCAAGTTCGTACTGAGAAAATAATTAATTTAGAGCAACGTGATAATTTAACTCAATTATTTAACCGGGGGAGCTTTTTCTCTAATGTCGATCTCGATTTAGCTCAAAATATCAATAACATTAAAGCTGTTCTATTTTTAGATATGGATGACTTTAAAATACTTAATGATAAATATGGTCATGAGTTTGGAGATTTTGTTCTTGCTGAAACTGGAAAACGTTTATTATCGATAGAAAAAAAACGGGAAATGATTGCTTGTAGGTGGGGAGGGGACGAATTTATTCTTTATTCGTGTCACGCGAGTAAAGCTGAGCTGATAAGTAACACGACAAAGCTTGTTGATAATTTAACCCAGCCTGTCGTTAAAGATAACCTGAATATTAGACCCTCCTTTAAAGTGGGCTTGTTTTACACTCGCACAAACTTTGACCTTACTCAAGCTATCAAATATGCTGATGTTGCAATGTACGAAGGTAAAAAAAATCGCAATGAAATTTCAATATTTGATGAACGTATGATGCAAGCTCTTAATAGAGAAGAGATGTTACGTAGATCAATTAAAGAGAGTGTTGAACAAGGAGGCTTTCATCTTTGTTATCAGCCTATTGTTGATATAATCGATAATAAAATAATTACTTTCGAAGTGCTGTTACGTTGGCATTTAAATGATGAATTTATTCCCCCTTCAGAATTTATCGACATAGCAGAACGCTATGGCCAAATTAACTTTTTAGGGGAGTTTGTTTTAGAGCAAGCGATTGCAAGTTTGAGTAAGTTAAACAAACTCGACAATACGACTGCACTATCAATCAACGTATCTGTACTGCAACTTGAAAGTCATGATTTTATTATATTTTTAAAGAATTTATTAAATCGGTATTGTGTTAACACAAATAACATACATTTAGAAATTACAGAAACTATAATGATTAAAAATTTAGTCTATTTATCTAAAGTTATCACACAATTAAAAAGCATTGGCGTACGTATTTCTATTGATGACTTTGGCACTGGGTTTTCCTCGATTTCTGTTTTAAAAGAACTTTCTGTTGATTATATAAAGATAGATAAATCTTATGTTGATAATATTTGTGAGCACTCAAAAGATAAAAGTATTGTTTCAGCAGTGACTAAAATGTCGCATATGATTGGTTGTAAAGTGATAGCGGAAGGTGTGGAGCGTAACGATCAGTTAGCTTTATTAAAAGGTTTAGAAGTTGATAGCTATCAAGGTTATTTATTTAGTAAACCAGTTAAATTTGAACAGGTGCTTGAACTGCTTAGATGAACTTAGGCTTAAGTGATACCTATAAATTTACCAGCATGATTTTGCGGTTATTATCAGTGCAACTAAACCTGAAAAAATGATGATTACGGTGCTTTAGTTTGGTATCAAGATGACATACAGCTATAATCCAACAAAATAGTAAAAGAGATCCATTATGGCAGTTCCTACTCGTTCACAAATCACCCCTGGCACCGAAGTTAATATCGTTTTAAAACAAGATCAGCGTAGCGGCACATTAACGCAAGGTGTTGTTGAGCGCCTTTTGACTAAATCACCCAATCATCCGCATGGTATTAAAGTGCGCTTAGAGGATGGTCAAGTAGGGCGAGTGAAAGAGATTTTGTCATGAGTGCACTTACTTTAAGCGAATTCTGGCAATTAGTTACCGTTGCAGATAGAACCGCAGAGCCAGAATCAGTCAGTGAACGTTTAAAAGGTTTACTTACAGATTTAAGCGATGCACAGCTCATTGAATTTGATAAGCAATTTAGCATTTGTATGCGCCAAAGTTATACTTGGGAGCTATTCGGTGCTGCGTTTGTAATGGCCGGTTGCAATGATGAATACGGTTTCTCAGAATTTCGTTGTTGGTTAATTTCTCGTGGTGAAGCAGCTTTTAATGCTGCGCTTGAAAATGCTGATTCTTTGGCTGATTGCACACCTGTTTATCATTTAAACGAGCAGCCTTATCCTTACTTAGATGAGTATGACTTGATCGCTGGTTTATTATATGAACAGCGTAATGAAGACGAATTACCCTTTGCTCCTTCAGGCCTTGATCAACCCAAAGGTAAGCGCTTTAAAGATAAGCCTAAATTTTTAAAGTTGGCATATCCGCAACTATTTGCTAAATATTGGCAGTAACATAATATTAAAAACCAACCATGACTCAGTATACTGGCTGGTTTTTATTTTAATCACCGTAGCTATGCTATGCTGAGTATATAAATCAATAAATGTCAGGTATTTAATGCGCTATCGTAAAGTATTACTGTGTTTAGTGTCGGCTTTTTTAAGTACAGTTGTCAGTGCTAAAACTGAGCTGCCAAGTAATAAGAGTCAGTTTATTAATTTATTCAATACTAAGGTTGGTAGTTATCAATTGGTATCAGGTGAGGCTAAAATGTGTGCTGGTGGACAGTTAGCATGGCTTGATGCAAATGAGCCTGATCTTGGCTTTAAGCTCGGTGATGAAATTATTTTTAATAACTTACACCATGGCACACAAACGAATAAAGTCGCTAACTTTTGTTTGGTCACTACTAAGTATAAATACACCACGCAAAGCATTACCATGTCACTACGCCATACTCGCTGTGAAAACGAGATAGATAATTTAGACACGAGCCAAACGCTGCGTTTTATTTCGCCTACAACGCTTGCGTACAGTGTAGAGAGCAGTAATGTTCGTTGTCAGTTTGAACTACAACTTTAAATTTAACGATAATGTGAGTTTTTTATAAATCACAACTTATTTTCGGTAAATGCTGCCAACGCGTTGTGTACTGAGGCGATAAAAATGCACGCTTCATATGCCATGCTTGGCTTTGTTGTTGACTTGCCAGAGTTAGCGTATCGCAGCCGTATCGCTTATTAATTGAATCTAAACACTCCATTAGTTTTATATTGTCTTGGCTAGGAGCAAATAGGTCGGGTTGTTGAAACTGTTGTGAACTAAGCTCGAGTGCACCCACACCACATTTATAAAAACGGACGTTGTGTTGATATAGCTGCGTAAATATTTCGCTAATTGCTTTAGCAAATACACGGCTATCTGCGCTAGATACGGGTAACTCATACACTAATGATTTTTTATAGTAATGTGACTCATGGGGCGAGCTTGCCACAAATAGTAACAGGCGTTTAGTTAAGGAGCGTTGCTGACGTAGTTTGCGAGCGACAATAATACTGTGATTGATCAACGCTGTTTTTAATGCAACCGGATCAGTTAAACGTTCACCAAAACTACGGGTCGAAAAAATTTCACGCTTATCTTGGCGTACATCATCCCAATTTAAACACACAATGCCATTTAGCTCATTAACTGTACGCTCAAGCACGACGCTAAATAAACGTTTCATACGTTGTGGTGTTTGTTTGGCTAAATCAAGCGCGCTGTTAATGTTAAGTAGTTTGAGTTTTTTAGCTAAACGTCTGCCAACGCCCCATACATCAGCTACATCCATCGCGGCTAAAATATGTTGTCGTGCTTGTTCGCTATCAATCACTGCAATTCCATTAAAACCGTTGAGCTTTTTAGCAGCATGATTTGCGGCTTTTGCCAATGTTGGTGTAGGGCCAAAGCCAACTCCAACAGGGAGTTTTGTTTCGCGCCAAACTGTGCGACGAATTAACTGGCCATACTGATGCCAGTCATTAATGAGTGGGGTAAAGCCGTTAAACTGCAAAAATGCTTCATCAATCGAATATACGTGTTGGGTGTCGCAAAAACGGCTGATCACATTCATCATTTTATCGCTTAGATCCGCGTACAACTCATAATTAGATGAGCGAATAACCACCTTATGTTTGGCCAGTAAATGTTTAACTTTAAAGTAGGGCTGAAACTTAGGGATATTTAAGCGCCGTGCGATAGGACATATCGCACAAATGCAGCCATCGTTATTGGTTAATACTACAACAGGTTTTGAACGGATCGCTGGATCAAATACTTTTTCAGCGCTGGCGTAAAACGCCACTGCATCCACTAAGCAATACATTGGCGCAGCTCAGCACTAGAGCGATGTAATCGAATCGAACGAGTAACCACACCTTCTAATTGAAATTCATCACTATCAGTCAGTTGCACTGGGGGATATAAGTCCGATGCAGAGAGTAGCCGTGCATTAGTTTTATCTAATAATTTACAAACAAATAAACCATTTAAGTTAGCTACAATGACATCACCATTTTTAGCTTCTTCGGCGCGATCAACCAATAATAAATCGCCGTCAAAAATACCGACCTCTTGCATTGAGCAGCCGGATGCCACACCAATAAACGTCGCATCGGGGTGTTTGATCAATAGCTGATCCAGTGATAAACCAAGTTCTTTATACTGAGCAGCAGGTGATTCAAACCCGCATACGCCCGCTTCGATATAAATAGGAATAACAAACATAAATAATTAACCAAACACATGCACTGTATAAGTGTACAGTATATGTGTTTTAGTTAACTTATGCCAAGTAATGAAGTTGCGATCACTGCATATTTTTAATCATTTTTTGAGCAGTATCTAAAAAGTCATTGATTTGTTGAGAGTTTAAGTTTTTGCACATTTGCTCATTAACATGCTGTTCGGCGTTTAATAGTTTGTCATAAAGAGCATGACCTTCAGAGGTAAACGATAAGATAAAGCAACGCTTATCGTGCTCACTGGCATCTTTGTCAATCAGATTTAATGTAATTAATTCTTTAACTAAGCGTGCAATTTGCGCTTTATCGCGCTGGGTTTGATTCACAATATCGTTAGCAGTGCAGTGAGTTGTCGCTGCAATAATATGTAGACAACGCACATGCATTGCGTTTAACCCAAGCTCACCTGCATTAATGGCTTCGCGTATGGTAACGCGATAATTTTGCATTAAAGCAAATAATGTATTGGCCAATGAAGAGTTCATAATAAATCCATAATGGTTGACAATGTCAATTAAATTGCTATAGTTGATTTTATCAACCAATGGGGCGTTGTGCAATTAAACACGTAAATAAATCTTCTGAGGAGATCAAAATGAGTAGAAAAGTACGTCGTGCAACCGTAATAAGCACAACAGCGATAGCTCCGCATTTAAAGCGTCTGGTTGTTGGCTCAGATGAGTTTCATGATTTTCCTGCGGATCAACAAGGTGCGTACGTAAAAGTACTATTACCACATGCTGGACAAGATGAGGTTGAAATTGACCTCAAAGCCGCTAACCCTGCACCTAAGCGCTCATATACAATCAGAGCTATAGATACTATTAACCATACAATTACGCTTGATTTTGTCGTCAATCAGCATCGTGGTATCGCAACTGATTGGGCTAAACAAGCAAAGCCTGGTGATAAACTCGCAATTGCAGGCCCTGGCCCTAAAAAGCTAGATGATTTTAGTCACTCGCAGTATTTGATGATTGCTGATTTAACCTCAGTTAATGCTATTAACGGGTATTTACAGCAACTACCTGAAACAGCAGATGTTGATGTGATCATTCATGTTACTGACTCGCAGGATGTTATCGAGCTCGATACAATCAAAGCACACAGCAAGCACACTATAAATTGGTTAATTACAATGCAGCCGCAAATAGATGTGGTTGATCAGGCTTCAGTGCTATTGAATCAATATACGCAAAAACCATTGATTTTCATGGCGCTAGAAGCTGCTATTGTGCGCACCATTAAAGATTTAGCGATTGATAAATATGCAATACCGCGTGAGAAGATTGTCTGCTCAGCGTATTGGAAGCAAGGTGTTGATGCAGATGGCAAGCTAACGGTTTAATCACATTATTAGCAGCAAGTAAGGGAATTAGAGTGCATACCCATGAGAGGAAGTTTACTTAAACAAAATAAGCGTCTCACAGCACTTACTTTAGAATAAGTAAACTTAGGTATGCACTCAGGTTCGGTGTCGAGACGTTAAAGAGTGTTAGCCAATCGATTTAAATATTTAACCATTCTAGCGGGCTAAATAAAGCGCTCACTGTATTAGTAGTTTTTGATGTAGAGCAAGAAAAAATAGCTAAGCCTTTATTGTGTGTTTGATTGTCGCAATGTCTATCTCGACAATTGCTCCACGCTTTTGGATCACTTGGGCGGCCAGTAAATTACCCGCTTGTGCACATTGTTTTATAGGTTGCTCTGTGAGCCACTGCGCTAAAAAGCCGGCGTTAAATGAGTCACCTGCGGCGGTAGTGTCGATCACTTTTTCTACAGCGACAGTATTAAACAGCTCGACTGAAATTGAATTGTCAAGGTGTTTTTTACTGTATTGGCAGCCATCTGCGCCGAGTTTTACAACGACCTCGTGAGCGCCTTGTTGGTGCAAACGCTCGGTACATTGCGCAACATTACTATCTCCCCATAATTGTGCTTCATCGTCAAAAGTCACTAATGCTAAATCGGCTAGTGCGTATGCTTTATTATTGGCAAGGTGGCAGTGCATCTTGCTTGACCATAATGCAGGGCGATAGTTGCTATCATAAATAATTTTTATCCCTTGCTGTTTTAGTAACGCTAAATGGCTGAGTAAAGTATGGCAATCTTGCTCTGCTAAAATTGCCAGCGAGATCCCCGATAAATAAATAGCATCAACTTCGGCAAGACTGGTTAGTACTTTTTTAAAATCAGCATGTTGCAATAAATATTTAGCGGCTGAGTCGCTACGCCAATACTGAAAAGTACGCTCCCCTGACACATCGTTTTGAATCATATACAAACCCGGTTGTTTGTTATGACTGAGCAGCACATTGTCAGTATTAATATGGTGAGCTTGCCATTTTTCAATCAGTGCACGACTTAGTGGATCAGTGCCCATGGCACTGACGTAATTGACGTTTACTTCATTGCCTGCGAGTTTTTTTAAGTAAATGGCGGTATTCATGCTATCGCCGCCATAATTTTGTTGCATGGCAGTAAATGGTTGGCCGCTAAGCTCAACCATACATTCGCCAATAATTGCGATGGACTTAGCTGTCATTTATAACGTCACTCCTTTTTTCCAAATAGCGACTTCACGAATGTCGTTTATTTCATTGCAAGTTGGCTGGCCGTTTACGATGTTGACTAGCAGTTCAACAAACTCCCCGTGGACTTGCTCCATTGAGACATCGTTAATTAAAACGCCAGCGTCAAAATCTATCCAGCGTTTTTTCTTATTGGCAAGTTCTGAATTAGTAGCAATTTTTAACGTTGGCACAAATCCACCATAAGGCGTACCGCGACCAGTGGTAAATAACACCATATGACAACCTGCAGCACCAAGTGCGCTGGTGGCAATAGGGTCGTTACCTGGTGCATCCAATAGATTTAATCCAGGTATTTGCAGGCGCTCACCATAGTGCAAAACCGCTTGTACTTTGCTGGTGCCGGCTTTTTGCGTACACCCTAACGATTTATCTTCTAAGGTAGTGATCCCGCCTTTTTTATTACCTGGCGACGGATTTTCATAAATCGGTTGATTATGAGCTTTGTAATAACCTTTAAAGTTATTAACCATGTTAACGAGCTTGTTAAAGGTTTCCTCGTCTTTACAGCGCGACATTAATAAAGTTTCAGCGCCAAACATTTCAGGTACTTCGGTTAATACCGTTGTGCCACCTTGAGCAATTAAATAATCTGAAAAATAACCCAGCATCGGATTCGCCGTGATACCAGACAAACCATCGCTGCCACCACATTCAAGGCCAAACTTTACTTCAGATAAAGTACCTGGTTGACGTTTATCTTGTTTTACTTGGGCATAAATTTGTTCAAGTAGCGCAACGCCTTCTTCAATTTCGTCATCGGCTTGTTGGGTGATTAAAAACTTAATGCGGCCTTCATCGTAATCCCCTAAGCCATCACGAAATGCCGGTAATTGATTATTTTCACAGCCTAAGCCAACGACTAAAGCGCCACCCGCATTTGGATGCAGTGCCATGTTTTGTAGCAGTATCCGTGTTGTATCTAAATCATCACCGAGCTGAGAGCAGCCAAACTGGTGAGGAAACGCATAAATGCCATCAATTTCTAATTGTGGATGACGCAGTTTAAACTCTTTGATCATTTGGTTGATCATGCCATTGACGCAGCCTACCGTAGGGATCAGCCAGATTTCATTACGAATGCCAATTTCACCGTTTTGTCTACGATAAATATTTACTTCAGGCGAAGGGGTCGCTTCACTTTGTTCAATAAACTCAGGAACATACTGATAATCCAGTTCATCATTGAGGGTGGTTTTAACGCAATGGGTATGCACCCAACCGCCTTTTTGAATATTCTCTAGGGCAAAGCCAATGGGGGCACCGTATTTAATAACATTCTCTTGTTTATTAATATCGCGCAGCGCCACTTTATGGCCTTTATCAATGTTCTCATTGACTAAGATCTCTTCGCCATCAACGGGCAATATTTCACCAGCGGTGATATTACGCATTGCAATGGCAACATCATCAGTTGGGTGTAGTTTAATTAATGGTTTCATATTATTGGCCTAACTGGTTAGTAAGCGTAGTTGCTACACCTTCAGTGAGCATATTACGTAGGTGAGCTGTAACGGTGGCAGTTAATTCAGGAAGTCCATTTAAATCACTTTCCCAATGCCATTGTGCCCCTAGTACTTGTTCAACAAGCGTGTTTAAGGATAGGGTGTTGTTATCAAAGTCATGCCACAGGGTATTAAATAGTTCTAACCATTGTGGGGCATCGCTCAATTCAATTTGCTGCTCATTACGTAGGCCTTTATACATCAAAATTTGCCCTGCAATAGCCAATGCCATCATATTCGGTACGGCGTTATTTGTTTTCACATAGGTGTGCAACTGCGGCAAAATACGGGTCTTAAATTTAGTCATACTGTTGAGTGAAATAGCCAGTAATAAATGGCAAATATACGGATTTCTGAAGCGGTTCAGTACATCATTGGCAAAGCGCTTTAATTCATCTTCAGGTAAATCAAGAGTGGGAATAATTTCAGCAAAGATTAACTGGGTTAAGTATTTTTCAAACAGAGGGTCGGCCAGCGCATCGCCCACAGAATCAATGTTCGCCATGTAAGCTAGTGGCACTAAAGCCGTATGAGCACCATTTAAAATACCGACTTTTTGTTGTTTGTAAGGTGAAATATCATCAACAATTTTTATATTTAGATCACTGTCTTGCAAGCATAATAATTCAGCTAGATGCTGCGGTCCTTGAATAACAAACAAGTGAAAGTACTCAGCGGTCACCATAAAGTTATCTAAATAACCTAACGATTCTTGTAGTTGTTGATGCTCATCACGGGGGAAGCCAGTGACAATACGGTCAACTAAGCTTGAGCAAAAGTGGTTAGCTTCATTCAACCAGCTTGAAAACGCCTCAGGTAGTTGCCAAAGTTGGCAGTATTGAAACACGATTTCTTTGAGTTTCTCGCCGTTGTAGTCAATTAACTCACAAGGGATGATCACCATGCCGCAGTCAGCTGAGCCGTTAAAGTGATTAAAGCGATGGAACAACCACTGCGTTAATTTAGCTGGGAATGCTTTAGCGGGAGCGTCATCAAGTCTATCAGTATCAATATATTCAATACCAGCTTCAGTGGTATTTGAAAAAATAATTTTCAGATCCGGATTCTCAGCTAATGCCATATAACGCGGAAAATCTTTATAGACAGGAATTTCTTCATTGATTGAACTAATAATACGGTGATCGGCGACGGTTTCACCTTGCTCGTTTAAGCCACGAATAATAGTGGTATACAAACCATCTTGAACATTAAGTAAAGGAATTGCGTCATAATCAATAGGGCGGATCACCGCAACGCCGGCGTTTAGATCACTTGTTTCATTGAGTTTATCAATTTGCCAATCGATAAATGCACGCAAGAAATTCCCCTCACCGTATTGCATTATTTTTGTTGGGTATTTGTTTTTATTAAAGTTTTTTCTATTCAGTGCTTGCATAATATGAACCTATAAACGTTATATGGGCTGATTGATATTTACATCTTAGCTATATTTGCCACCGGTGGCAAATAATATTTGACAAATTGCCACCGGTAGCGAAGAATGGGTATTAACAAGTTTAGTCAATTCAATTTACATTGAATTAGTAATTACGTAATAAACACTTTATACAGGAATTTAAAATGACAGCCACTTTGTTTGATCTAACTTCAAAAACGGCACTCGTCACCGGTGCAAGCCGCGGACTGGGTCAACAAATTGCACTGGGTTTAGCAGCTGCTGGCGCCAAGGTTATTTGCAGTAGTAGTAAAGAGCACGGCTGCCAAGCAACGTGTCAGATGATCAAAGAGCGCGGTGGTGAGGCGTATGATTATGCAGCTGATTTGAGTAATACGGATTCAGTGAATGCCTTAGCAGCTACAGCCTTAGCTAATCATGGCGGTATTGATATTTTGGTTAATGTTGGCGGCACAATATTTCGCAGCCCTGCGGTGGATTACCCGTATGAGCAATGGCAGAACGTGATGAAAGTAAACCTTGATGCCAGTTTTTTATTGGCCCAAGCGGTTGCGCCAAACATGATCAAACAAGGGTTTGGCAAAATAATTAATATTGCCTCAATGCTGTCATACAGCGGCGGTATGACAGTCCCAGCATATACCGCGAGCAAACATGCGGTAGCGGGTCTGACTAAAGCGCTGGCAAACGAATGGGCGCAACACAATATTCAGGTTAATGCTATTGCGCCAGGTTATTTTAGAACCGATAACACCCAAGCATTACAAGATGATGCCGCTCGTAATAGTGAAATTGAAAAGCGTATCCCTGCGGGGCGTTGGGGTGAAGCAGAAGACTTAATTGGTTCAGCCATATTTTTATCATCAACAGCCAGTGACTATGTCAATGGCCATATTCTCGCGGTTGATGGTGGCTGGTTAGCACGATAATTTTTAATTTTAGGTAGCATGTTATGAGCACACAAATAGAGTCACGTTATGCCGTTGGTCCAAATGAAGTTAAAGGCTATGACACCCAACAGTTAAGAGATGAGTTTTTGGTCGACAAACTCATGCAAGAGAACACCATTTATTGGTTATACACTCACTACGAGCGTTTTATGGTGGGCAGTGCGGTGCCAACCAGCGCACCGCTTAGGTTAGAAACGGTAGACAACTTAAAAGCAGCAAACTTTTTAACGGGTAGAGAGCTTGGTGTGATCAATGTTGGCGGCAGCGGCACGGTGACTGCTGATGGAGAAGATTTTCAGCTTGGCTATAAAGATGCCTTGTATTTAGGTAAAGATACCAATGAGGTGCTGTTTACTAGTCATGACAGTGGCAATCCGGCAAAATTTTATCTTAATTCTGCACCAGCTCACCACAAATATCCAAATAAGTTAGTGACACGTAATGATGCCAATGTATTGCATTTAGGTGCGCTTGAAACCTCCAATGAGCGCGATATTAATCAGATGCTGATCAATACCGTAGTACAAACATGCCAACTACAAATGGGGCTAACGGAATTAAAACCAGGCAGCGTCTGGAATACCATGCCAGCTCATCAGCATGATCGTCGCAACGAAGTGTATTTTTATTTTGAAGTGCCAGAGCAGCAAGCGGTGTGTCACTTTATGGGCGAGCCGACTGAAACTCGCCATATTTGGGTACATAACGAGCAAGCAGTGGTATCGCCACCATGGTCAATTCACTCAGGTGCTGGCACACAAAACTACAGTTTTATTTGGGGCATGGCTGGTGAAAACCTCGATTATGATGATATGGATAAATATCAACCAAGCGAGCTGAGATAATCAGCTCTTTAATGATCATATAGCGATAAGAAGAAATAATAATGAATAGAAATCTTCTCATAAAGATAATGCTAGTTTTGTCGTTATTTTTGCTAACTAGTTGCACTGATGACAAAAAAACAGTGCGATTAACTTTGGCACATACATTAGACACCCGCCATGTGGTGCATCAAGCAATGGAATATATGGCTGAACGTTTGGCATTTTATTCAAATGGCACAATGGAAATTGTTATCTATCCAGGTGGTCAGTTGGGGTCTGAACGTGAACTCATTGAGTTGTTACAAATTGGAAGTTTATCAATCACTAAAGTATCGGCAAGCCCGCTGGAAGGCTTTGTACCTGAGATGAAAGTGTTTGGCATTCCGTATTTGTTTCGCGATAGTGAACATTTTTGGCGTGTACTTAAAAGTGACTTAGGCACCGATCTACTTAATAAAGTGAGCACTGCAAGGCTTAAAGGTTTGGGCTATTACGATGCAGGCAGCCGCAGCTTTTACACCACCAATGGCGCGATTAATACCCCAGATGATTTAATAGGTAAAAAAATTCGCGTGTTAAATAGCCCTACAGCAGTAGCAACAGTGCAGGCTTTAGGCGGCGCTGCAGCACCGATTGCATGGGGCGAATTATATGCCGCACTGCAACAAGGTGTAGTTGATGGCGCAGAGAACAATCCGCCAAGCTATTACTTATCTCGTCATTACGAAATCGCTAAATATTATTCGCTGGACGAACATACCTTTGTTCCAGATGTAATTTTAGCAAGCTTAGAAGTTTGGAACTCACTTAACAACGAACAACAACAGTGGTTAACCCAAGCGATGGCCGACTCTGTTGAGTACCAACGTTCATTGTGGCAAAACGCATCTGATGAGGCGCTTAAAGCAGTTATCGCAGAAGGCGTACAAGTGACCTACCCTGACAAACAAGCGTTTCAAGATAAAGTGGCTGATTTTCATGCTTCGTTCGCTGATACAGCGGTTGCAGCTCACATTAAAAAAATAAAAAGCATGTAGGAGCAAACAATGCGACAACTCAACACACACTTAAATCGCATCATAGAGCGATTACTGATTTTGGCCATGATAGCAATTGTAACCGTTGTTTGTTGGCAAGTATTTTCACGATTTATTTTACGTGCACCGAGCTCATACACCGAAGAGTTAGCGCGTTTTATCCTGATTTGGATTGGTGTCTTGGGCGCTTCGTATGCGTATCGTACTAAAGCACATTTAGGACTTGATCTGTTTTATCAAAAAATGATCCCGTCACTTAGGTATAAGTGTTCATTTGTAATCGAAATCTGCGTGCTGATCACAGCATTAAGTATTTTAGTGTATGGCGGCAGCCAATTGATGATGCTGAGCTTTGAATTAAAGCAAACCTCAGCGGCGCTTGAGATCAACATGGGTTATGTGTATATCGTTTTACCGCTGAGCGGGGTGTTGATTGTGATTAATTGCATTGAAAACCTGATCAATTATGCACAGCAAAAATTCACGGAGGAAGCGTAATGGACTTAACAGCAATTGTTTTAATCGTTTGTTTTTTTGTATTGTTATTTATTAATGTACCTATTTCTTTGTGTATTGCGCTATCAACATTAGCAGCGCTATTAATGCACATTGATTTTACGCCTGCCACTACGACCATAGCCCAACAAATGGCCGGTGGCATTGATAGTTTCGCATTATTGGCAATCCCATTTTTTATCTTGTCTGGATTGATAATGGGTCAAGGCGGCATTGCTAAACGGCTGATTGAATGTGCTATGGCGATGATAGGCTTTTTACCCGGCGGCCTGGCACTCGTAAATGTAATGTCGTGCATGTTATTTGGTGCAATATCAGGCTCTGCCGTTGCAGCCACATCGGCGATTGGTAGTTTTATGGTGCCAGAAATGAAAAAACATGGTTACAGTGCCAGTTTTGCTGCGGCGGTTACCGCAAGTGCAGCCACTACGGGCATGTTAATACCACCGAGTAATATTTTAATTATCTATGCCATCGCCAGTGGTGGGGTGTCGATTGCGGCATTATTTATTGCCGGCTACTTACCGGGTATTTTAGTAGGGCTGGCATTGATGATTGTTTGCGCTATTTACTCGATTAAAAACAACTACCCAGTAACAGCAAGACTGCCATTTAACATTGTGATGAAAAAAATACTCGCAGCTTTGCCAAGCTTGTTGCTTATTTTTATTGTTATTGGCGGCATTATTGGCGGTGTATTTACCGCAACTGAAGCCGGCGCTATTGCCGTTATTTATGCTTTAATACTGTCGGTATTTATCTACAAAGAAATCAATATAGCTGAAATGCCTGCTATATTACTAAAAGCTTGTGAAACAACGGCTATTGTAATGCTGATCATTGCCGCGTCTTCGGGCATGTCGTGGTTATTGTCATACACACATATTCCACAGCTGGTCAGTGAGTTCTTTTTAACACTCAGTGATAATCCGATTTTAATCTTGTTGTTAATCAATCTGATTTTAATTTTGGTTGGCGCGTTTATTGATATGACGCCTGCGGTATTGATTTTTACACCGATCTTTTTACCGGTAGCTGAGCAATTTGGTATGTCGCCGATTCAATTTGGGATTATGATTGTATTAAACTTATCAATTGGCTTGGTGTCTCCGCCAGTTGGGAGTGTACTGTTTGTCAGTTGTGCGGTGGCGAAAACATCGTTACATAAAATAATTAAGCCAATGATGCCGCTGTATGCTGTGATGTTTCTGGTATTGATGTTGGTTACATATGTACCGGCGATCAGTGAAACGTTACCGCGTTTATTTGGTTTAATCGAGTAACTAACCTGAACTTGGGATAATTTATTTGCCAGCGTTTAGGCCAACTTAATCAAACAAATCTGTGATGGAGCTCAACAGCTCCATTTTTCTTTTAAATCAAAGTAGTCAATGTATAACAAGAGCTGACTAACTACTTCTATGGATCTACGGTTAGTGTTAAACTTTGCAATCATCCTAAATAGGAACTTTTATGTCAGTAACGATTAATGATGTAGCTAAGCTGTGTGGTGTTTCAAAGCGCACAGTTTCACGTGTGATCAACCGCTCTCCCGCTGTGGGTGAAGCGACGCGAGAGCGAGTGCTTAAAATTATCAGCGAAGTTGGTTTTTCTCCTGACAAACAAGCTCGGGGGCTGGCATCAAGTCGTTCTTACTTATTAGGTTTAATTTATGATAACCCCGATGCATTGTATATTGATCAGGTGCAACGAGGTGCATTAAGCGTCTGCTCTGAACTTGGCTATGAATTGGTTGTTCATCCTAGTTACTCTAAAAGTGCTGAATTTATTGACGATTGCCTGTCATTTATCTCTCGCTCTAAGCTTGATGGCGTGATTATTTTACCGCCAGTATCTGAAAACAAAGAGTTGGCTGCAGCAATTCGTGAAGCAGGTTGTCCTTATGTGCGCTTAGCATCGGTAGATTTAGATGATGCTGATAATATTGTGGTCTCAGACGAACGCGCAGCAATGAAAGAAATGGCCAGCTACTTGGTTGAACTTGGTCATAAAGACATTGGTTTTATTTCTGGACCGCAAGTTTATCGTTCTTCAATCGAACGCTTAGCTGGATTTTTAGCTGAACTGCAACAATGTAATGTGCAACTGCCAGGAAATCGTATTATTGAAGGCAAAAATAGTTACGAAAGTGGTATTGAGTGCGCTATGACATTGTTAAGCACTGAACCAAGACCAACGGCCATTGTTGCTAACAACGACGAAATGGCGGCTGGGGTATTACGGGTTGCCAGTAATTTAAATATCAAAGTACCAGAACAGCTATCAGTAGCAGGTTTTGATGATAATATTTTGGCTTCACGGATCATTCCATCGCTAACGACTATTCGAAGACCGGTACAAAATATGGCATGTTTAGCGGTGCAAAAACTCATTAATAAAAGCCAATCGACACAAAGTGAAAAAATTAAATTAGATGACGTAGTCACTCCTTATTTAGTGAAGCGTGAATCTACTAACAGATGCGCTAAATAGTACCGATTACCCCCCCATAATAACCTTTTTGTTACAGACATATAAAGCGCCTAACTGACAGTAGGGCGCTTACTTCTATCCGTAATCCAATATACTTTTTTGATTTAATTAATGAGTTAATTAAATTTGAGGAGCACCTTTGATAAAATAGCATGAAATATCGCTGTTAAACGAAACGGCCGATATGCTGCCTAAAGGATAAAATGCATAGCGCTCGTTTTTAATATCTGGAACATTTTGTGCGCTGTAAGCCCCGGCTGATATCAATTGTATTAAGTTACTGACCATTTATAGCGACAGATAAATACAGTGATACCAAGGCAGAAATTTTGATAGGGTGTTCTTGGCAATTACTCCTGCATTGCTCTACCTCCTGCATCTATGCAGTCGTACTTGAAAAATTACTAACTCAATTTAATAACGTTAACTTCATGCCCTAGGGTAATCCCCCCATTTTTAATGGAGGCTAGCTCTTTAACCGCAGCGCCTGTTAATCTCTTTGTGAATTATTAACTTGAAGATTTTGTTGCGCAAAGAGAAAGGAATGATATGGATAAAAAAATACCCTTGCTGTGCGGGGCAAGGGTATTGGTAACTATCAAATTGTCTTAAAGCAGCGCTTGGCTGCTCTCATTACAACTACTGAATGGTTATCTCATCCAATGTGATAGTTGCTTCACTTTCCGTTCTGAGAGTGATGAATGAGGTTGCTGTGGCTACCAACCCATCGACGGTGTACGTTTGACCAGGGACGAGCTCTTCAAGTTTTACTGAATAAAACTTTGAAGAGCCGCCATGGATCGAATTAGCGCTACCTGAGGTATTGTTATCTACATATATTTGGAAGCTTTTTGCGGTGTTACCTGCTACAGCCGCGACTTTAAAGCTCACTTGATAGTTGTTACTTAAATCAAGTAGACCCGTTGTGCTTGCATCCGCTGAGGTGGTATTCACCGCAGGGGTGGTATTGGCAATGCTAATACGTGCACCTGTCATGGTTAGTTGCCCAGCGGATACATCGATTGTGCCAGTGACACGATGAAACAGCGGGGTCCCCGTACCCGCTAAACCTGATAGGTCGCGGTAGCTATTACTAAAAAATTCGTCAGCATTTGCTGCGGCAAAATTTTCAGTAAATGGTAAACCAAGCGGCTGTTGCACAGGTGGCTCACTTGGCGCTGCAATGTCTGGGATGTCTAAATCGCTTTGATCTATTTTACCAATACCGGCATGGGCAATAACATGCGCTTTAACGTCCATTACTGGAGTTAACTTATACTCGTAAGGTGCTTGGTATGAGCTGGTGGGTGTCATACCTGTAGCAGTAACCTCTGCTGCCACATCGCCGTCAGCCACATCACCCCAAGTAACGCCTTCACCTAGGTAGTTACCAGAGGTATTCCAATAACCAATTACTTTTGAGTAAAAAGAGACCACAGGATTTTTAGTATGCTCAAAGTAGTTATTCTCAATATGTAGCTCTGCGCCCATTCGTGAGTTAATCGCGCTAGAGGTGATATTGTTATAATAGTTGTTGAATATATGGCCTAGACCAAATCTAAACAACGGAACACGCGATATGATGTTTTCAAAGCGGTTATGGTGAAAGGTAATATGACGATTCTTGTTGCTGCTCGAGTCATCATCACTGTGACCATGGAGTGACGTTTTCCAGCTATCGTGAATATAGTTATATGAAATGGTAATGTTTTCAGCACCCGATTTAGAATCGATTAAACCATCATAATAATCTTGATCAACATTTAACGATGAATAGAGTTCGTTATGATCAATCCAGATATTCGCGGTAGGTTTATTTTCATCACCTTCAATCGAAATACCATCTTTACCGCCGGTAAGTACTTCATGGATTTTTAAGTTTTGGATAATGATGTTATTAGCACGACGAATAGCAATGCCGATACCACTTAGCTCACCACGATCTGCCACACCAATGATTGAGATATTATCCATATCTTTAATTTCGATAGAAGAATTATCGCCGCCACTGTTTGCATCAGTAATGACACCGTCGACATAAATAGTCACTGGAACACCTGATGATTTTGCTTGTGCTAAAGCCGATTTAAGCGCTGTGCCATTATCAACGGTCACGACTGTTCCACCTTCGCCAGCGGTTAGGTTAAAATTATAACCAGCAAAACCCAGACTATTATTCACCGGTGTAATTGCAATTGGCTCATCTGGCAAGATTGGGATTGCTAGTGGTTCAGGTGTCCAACCTTGGCCATCATTAAAGCTTGCAAAAATAGCATTACGCTCAAGTAAGTTAACCACGTCGCTGTCTTGCATAATGTAACCGCCAACACGGGCACTTAAATCAAGGGCATTACCTGCTAAATCCATGCTGCCATACTCGCGCCAGCCACTGGTAGCCGTTGCAATTTCTGGATTTGGTGCAGGTTGACTGTTAACACCTTGCACAGCCCAACCTGAGGTTGCAATGTGGGTATCAAACTTATTATTGATAAGCGTTATGTTATCGAAATATGTGTCACTGCCACCACTGCGTGCAATATAGGTTGAATTATCTAACACACCATTGCCAATTGGTCCTGGGCCATGAGTAAAACTACTGTTTAAAAAGATAAAGCCAGGATCTGTTTGCACAGGTACGCGTGCTTGTAATACATAGCCTCCAGAGGTGTCTTGCGTTGGGTCATTGTCTTTAGAGTCACCTATAGTGCGTATTTCACTGCTTTCAAATAATGCGGTAACTGGGTAGCCCCAAATAAAGTCAACATTACCAGCAACTAAGCTGTTGTAGAACCAGCTATAACCTTTCAGTAATAGGGTATCTTGTTCGCTAATAAAGCTGGCATTATTAGCCACTAAACGACCATTACTATTAAAGTAAATTGTTTCAGCTTGGTTTGAATCAACCTTGTTACGCAAATGCGTGTTTTTCAATGTTAGGTTGTTGATCACTAACATATCCGCACCTTCAACTAAGAATACACCACGACCGCCACCCGGTGTGCCAGAACCTACAGGCGCACTGCCACCTGAGCCACCATTGAGTGTTTCGAAGTTTTCGTACTGAATAATAGTATTGTCTTGGCTTTGCCCTTGTATAGTTACGTTATTTTTATTACGTAAGAATAGCAGTTCATTATATACACCATCTTTGACTGAAATGGTGGTTTGCTCATCTTTAGCAAGATTTGCCATTGCAAAGTTAAGTGCACCTTGCACGGTTCTAAAGTCAGCTACACCGTCATCATCAACCAATAGTTGATTGCTTGCCGGCGTTGTCACTTTAGTGGTGAACGTCCATTGGCTATTATCACCGAGGCCAATAAAATCAGTACCGTTGAGTTGTGCGCCTAATACCACATCATCACCAATGACAACACGATAAGTATGGCCATATTCAAGCACATTATTATGCGGTTTAATGGTTAAGGTATTGCCTTCAATTGTGAGCGGGTAGTAGTACACAGAGCGGACTTTATCCTGGCCGGTGTAGCCTATCACATCGACATTTTTACCCACTTTGAGGGTATCAACTAGGGTGTTGTCGTTTTGCTTATAAATACGAACTTCACCTAAACTACCAAAGGTAGGGGCGTTATCAAAAGTAAGCGATAATTGGGTATCAACAAATTGGTTATCGCTAGCAATCGCTGGCATTACTTTAGCTGTTAAATCACCATAGTCAGCAGTTGGCATAACAAAGCCTTCTGCAACAGAGACTTTAATAGTACGGGTAATACTTGGGTCTGAATCCGATACAAATGTGATCGTTGCATCGCCTGCAGCAATCGGTGTAAGGGTGATCGTATTTGCATCGATTGTAACGCTCACCACTGCTTCATTGCTTGAAGTGACCGTGTAGGTGTCGGCTGTGATACCGTCGTTTTTAATCGCTGTAACGTTGATCAACAATGGATCCATACTGGTACTTGTGTCCCAATTAGGCTCTTTGTAATCAAGGGTTAACTGAATTGGCTTGATACTAGGGTCGCCCACTTTTACATCATCAATTTCAAACGAACGATTATTCGTAAACACACCAATTAAGCCACGCGCTGTATAGCTGGTATCAGTCGCAGAGCCCATTTTCTCACCATCTAAGTATACGGTAAGTTGATCATCAATCATCTCAAATCGAGTGGTGTACCAAACGCCGTCTTCTGTAGCGCCTTTTTCACCGAGTAAGATTGGTGATTTTGTTTGCACTGGACGCGCAATCGACCCTTCGCTACTAACGGCAACCTCCACTTGCGTACTGCTTGATGAGTTTTGCACATTTAAGCCACCGGCGTACCAATTACCGGAATTTAAATAGCGTGCCATCAAAAAGATCTGCTTATTGGCCGTGGTAGAGTTCTGGCGCGGGCGAATTTTCGCTTCAACAAAGTAGTTACCTGTCGAAGGCACGTTTGCCATAGCTTCTTCAGTGGCTAAAATTAGCTCGCCCCCAGCACCGCCTGCGGTGTATCGCATCATGTTATTACCCATGATATCAAGTACATCAAACTCACCCATTGGGGCTTCAGTGTTATCTGGCTTGGCTAAAATTTGCCAATTATTTAAATCACCATTGGCAAAGTCATCACAAAAATACAGTTCAGGTGCATCCGTGCAGCTAAATACAGATGGATCTTTAACATACTCAACTCTGAGGTTATTGATAACCACAGTGCCGCCTGTTTCGGTACGTAACTGTAAAAATGAGTTTTTAGTCGCAAGCTTTCCGGGTACTGTTAAAGTTTGACCAGCAGTAAGCGAGTTGATCAATTCATTATAAAAACGTGAGTCATTACCATGGATTGATTTAGAACTGCTTGATGAGTTGTTATCCACATAAATTTGGAATTTATTATCACCTTCAGGGTCACTTATACTGACAATATCCATCACCACTTGATAAGGACGAGACAAATCCAGCGCTCCACTGGTGGTGGTATCCGTTGCTGCTGTTTCAATACCTGGGGTGGTGTTACCTAATGTGAAACGACCTCCATTGAGTTCTAATCCAGTATCAATCACAGTGACTGAGCCGCCTGTTTTGCTAAACATGGGGATTTCATCGCCGTTTGCATCAATAATTTTTTGATGATCAACAGAGAAAATATCCGCAGTAAGTGCGGTAAAGTCAGTGGTAATTGGTAATTCTACTGTTGGGATCTCACCTTCCACAGGAGGATCAATCGGTGGTTCAACCGGTGGTTCAACATCTGGTACGTCGGTTGCCACTGTTTCAATGGTTAAGTTATCAATGACAATCATTGCCGCTGAATCAGTGCGTATTTGGAAATATGAATTTTTAATCTCAGGATTTAAAATACCGCGGGCATCGACATGAGTCAGATCAGGGCCAGTATTTACATCTTCGCCTGGAATGTAGGTATATGAAAACCGTTGACCTGCAGGGGTGTTGGTTTCGTTTATGTCTTTACCATAAAACTTTGAAGCACCGCCATGCACTGAATTACTTTGACTGGCAGTATTATTATCAACATAAAGCGATAATCCACCAGCACTATTATGAGAAACAACATCAAAGCTAATGGTAAACCCTTCGCTTAAATTATAAATCCCCACACCTGAGCTATCAGTCGCTGTTGATTCTTTGCCGGGCAGGGTATTACCGATGGTAATACGGTCGCCTTCAAGAATTAGTTGGCCTGCTACATCGTCAATTTTTGCACTACCGCCACTTTTAAAATATAACGGGCCGCTGCCTTGCTCATCCGATAAGCTTTTATAGCTCGATGAGAAAAATGTTTCAGTGTCAGTATCAAACTCTTCAATTAAGGCTAAACCAGCTTGCTGAGCTAAATCGTTGAGTTTGATTAACTCTTCTTGAGCTTGTTGTTCGGAGAACACTAAAATATTGTTTTTAGCATCATCATTACTATCACAAGTAAGCACCAGTGTTGCCAATGCACTTGGATCGATGGTGGCACAAACACTATAGGTATTATTAACCGTATTATGGGAACGAGAAATTATATACTCTGTGGTAGCTGATTCGCCTTCACCTGAGGTCAGTGCAAGTACGCGATTACCAAATAAAAACGAATAATTGCCTGTTACTGTTTCGCTACCATCCACTACTTGGCTGAATGTGCCACTAAGGTTTGCTTCATCAACGGGTGTTAATATCAACTGTGCAATACTTGCCTCACTGCCTTGTACTAATGGGTTATACAATGTTCCGCTAAAATCGGCAGTATTAAATGCTAAAGGTTGGGTGCTGTTGTATTGCTTAAAAATAAAATCAACAAAGTGCACAATCGCTTGATCAGCTGGAATTAAGGTATTATTAGCTGAGCCTGCATCAGCGAGCCACGCATTAACGTTTGCCTCAAACTCATCGCTACTAAAATAGTCCGTAATCGTTTGTCCTTCGGCTAAAGTCATAACGGCTGCTTGTGCTGCTTGCTCGCTGATGGTGATGCCATTGCTAGGATCACCATCAACATCTAGTGACTGTAATAAACGCAAACTATTAATAACAGCAGGATGAAACACGGTATCTGTCGAAAATAAAGCAAGTGGAGTTAATACATTGGCGGCAGAGACCGTAGGGAAGGTAAGTGCACCAATTGAGAAATCGATAGCTTCACCTCTAAAGTAATCGAATTGTCCATTTGCGTTTGTTACACCATTGCTTATTGATGGGCTGTTGTAGGTTAAACCAGCAACAGGGCTGTCAACAAATACCCCTTGCATTGGTGGTAACGGGGCTTCTTTGACATTGATAGAACTATCTTCACCGCAGCCTGCTAAGATCGCGGTGATCAGCAAACACGATGGTATTTTTATTGTATTATTCATGCATCCCTCCAAGGATGAAAGCGCGTCATTAACGCGTTAATTGTGTGTGAAATTAACGTTTTTCATTATTAGTAGCTGTTAATAAAATTTATAATTCATACCTAACTGGAACGTACGACCATAATCTTCACGTTGATAGAGGATTTCACCACCGGATAAATCATTACCTTTGAAATAACGTAAATCTGCTTCATCGGTTAAGTTAATCGCGTCAAAATACACGCTGAGGCTTTTCGTAAAATCATATTTCACCTTCATATCAAAGGTTAAGATATCATCTTGGTATATATCAGCCCATGACTTACAGGTATGTGGGTCTGATACAGAAGCTGATACTGGACAAGAGCCAACCTCTTCAAGGATATCTGAGCGGTAATTACTAATTAGGCGTAACGAGAAAGTCTCATCTTCCCAACCAACAGCAATGTTACCGGTGATATCTGCTTGGCCTGGTAGCTGCATTTTGTCTTGACGAATAGTGGCGTCGAGTTCGGCTTCACTTTTTACAAAGGTCATATTACTTTGCCAAAATAAGCCATTTTCGAAGAACTGATTGTAACTAAGCTCAATCCCGTAGACTGTGGCTTTATCACCATTGAGGGTGATATCAACCTGATTTAGAGCAAGATCTTGAGGAATTGCAAAATCAGATACTTGGTTTACAGGTAAAGTAAGCGGGAGCTCATCTATGCTCATTTGAATACCGGTGACATCGACGATGAAGTTATCAATATTTTTGTAAAATACTGCAGCTTCCATAAATAACTCTTTTGATGGATACCAGCCAAACGAAGCGTCAAAGTTATCCGAAGTCATTGCCACCAAATTTGGGTTACCTACTTGTAACGCATTGTCTGGCCCTAAAATATAGCCTTGTAAATCAATTGCGCTTTGTCCATCTGGTGAGTTGTAGCATTCATTAGTCGTTGGATCACATAAACTAATATCACTATCAAAACGCGCATAACCACGCGCTTGCTTAAACGAAGGGCGGGTATAACTAGTCCACAGTGATGTACGAACCAACATTTCAGGATTTGGTTCGTAGCGTATATGCATACTTGGGAAAAATTCACTGTAGGTAATGGATGCCTCAGGTAAAGGTACCGAAATATCTAAGGTGTGATCACCGCCAAAATTCCAATCATCATTTGATAATGACATATAACCGGTTGATGAAAATTCGGTATGTGCATAGCGTACACCGGTAATAACACTGACCTGCTCTGATAGCTGCAGCTCAGTCATAATATAAGCTGCGTAGGTATCTTCGTATAAGGTATAGTCTTCTTTGGTGCTGTCAATTGACACCTCGCCACCGGTGGCACTGTCGCGCGTAATTTTAGTTGAGTCAACTATGTACTCAAGGTCTTCGTTGCTAACAAAAGGATAGGTAAATAAGCCACTCTCAGGAACCGCAAAGTTATAATCAGTAACATTTGAGTTGGCGACTGTAATACAGGTTTCATCCGTTCCACAATCGATAGGGTTTATTGCATAGCTCCAGCGATCTTTATCACGGAAGTGTTCGCGTTCGTTATAAGTGCCACCAATTTTAATGAAATTAAGGTACTCAAAATCAAAGTCTTTTTGTAAGTTTAACTTGATACTAGTGACTTCATCAGTGCGGACACTGTCTTCCATAAATAAGTTGTCGTATTCCATATTTGATAAATCGCTGATATCACCATCGGCTTCACCGGCAAAAACATCATTATCTGGATCTAACGCAAAACCACCTAGGGCAGCAGCTTCTTCAGGAGTTAGCACCTGTGCAACAATATTGTTTTTAGTTGCTTGACCGTAAACGATATTCTCACGCTCACGAAACTGAACTCGGCGATCCCCCACTGATTTATCATCTGTTTTTGAATACGCATATTCATAATCTACGCGTAAAGTGTCGGTAATATAGTTTTCACCACCGATACTGTAATTGGTTGTAGTCGTTTCACCTTCCTGAATGAAAAATTGGTTATAAATATCGATATCAGACAGGGCAAACTCTTTTGTATCAGCATTTACATAAATAATTTCATCGGCTTGGTCGCCATTATAAAAGTTATAAAACTCTCTTTGTGCAACGTCATCATCAGTGTAATTAGAGTAGTTCCCTCGTATGTAATAAAAACTGTCTGCGGTTGGCTTAAACTCAACATTTAAAGTTGCGGTGGTACGTGTTCGATCAGCAATTTCACGGCGGTTTTCGAGTTGCGCGGGGATCAATATTTCTGGTGCAACACCTAATTGCTCTTCACTGAGGCCAATGCCACCTTGTAAAAAGTTTAATTCTCGAGTGCTATGATGGCGTACCTCATCTACTTGAGTTTTCCTATCTTCATAAGAAAGTGCAAAACCAACGCCTATTTTTTCGTCTAAGAATAGCTGTGTGCCATCAAGGCTAAACTTCGGCGAGTGTTCTTCTCTGAGTTCACTGTATGAATCTTGCAGCTTCATTTTTAGGGTGTTTTTACCACGGTCATATGCTGAGATAGCTTTGACGTTTACTGCGCCACCTATCGAATTTAGATTCATATCAGGGGTAAGGGTTTTAAATACTTCAATGGCTCCTAATGAATCACTAGTGATACCATCAAGGCCAATTTTACGTTCATCACCCGCACCAGATAGTTCTGCACCATTCATGCTCACCGATACGAATTTAGGACCTAACCCCCGTACTGCAATGTATTTTCCTTCACCTTCACTGCGCTCTAAAGTGACACCAGGAATACGGCGTAATGACTCTGCGACATTTTGATCAACAAAGTTTCCCATGTCATCCGTGGCAATCACTGAGCTAAACGCTTTAGCATCGCGCTCCATGGCACGTGCTTTTAAATCTGCTTGATAAACGCCTGTTACAGCAATGATTTCAATATCATCTTCAGCTTCTACGGTTTTTTTAGCTGCTGTTTTCTCGGCGCTTGTTGTTGGTTTGTCATTCTCTACCTTTGGCTGTGCAGGATCAGTTGTTTGCGCATAAAGTGGCATAGCTACCATTAATGCTGCTGCGATCGTGCTTAATCTCATGCTCTTCATCTTTGTTCCTTTTTCAGGCTTATAATTGTGTGTGCAAGATATGCGATTCCCGTTGATTCAAATCCCAACTTGCCACCGGTGGCAAAATGGAATAACATGAAGTTAACACTGTATTAATGAAACTGTCAATTTACATATTGACAATTTTTTATTTTAACCAGCATTAAAAACGAAATAGCCAAGGAACATTATGCAAGTTCTGAAGAATAATAATTTAAACTATCTCAATATCGTAATACTAAGCATCATTACTGTGTTGACGGTTTTTGTTTCGACTAATTTATACGCTGCACAAGTCAATACAACATTGGCTTTTCCAACGGCAAAAGGATTTGGTAAATACGCAACAGGGGGAGTTAATGGCACGCTTTATAGAGTGACTACATTGGAAGATAATTTAGATAAGCCCCAACCAGGCAGCCTTCGCTATGCAATTGTGCAAAAACATCCTCGCACTGTCGTATTTGCGGTATCGGGTGTGATCAAATTGGCAGGGGAACTTAAAATCTCACATGGTAATATCACCATCGCGGGGCAAAGTTCGCCAGGTGGGATTGCCATTGTTGGTGCACCTGTGACGGTCTCATCCGCAGATAATGTGATTATCCGCTATATGCGCTTTCGCTTAGGTACGTTTGGTTATGCTGATGATTCATTAACGGTACGTAACAGTGAGAATGTCATTATTGATCATTGTTCATTGAGTTGGTCAGTGGATGAAACTGCGAGTTTCTATAATAACCGTAACTTTACATTACAAAATTCCATTATTTCACATAGTTTAAGCCATTCAATTCACCCTAAAGGCGATCATGGCTATGGTGGCATTTGGGGCGGGGCAAATGCGAGCTTTATTAATAATATAATTGCCAATCATGCCAGTAGAACGCCTAGGCTCAATGGTCATAGACTTAAATCACCGTATGCACAAGATGAAGAGTTTGTTGAGCTTATCAATAATATTATTTTTAACTGGGGACATAATAATGTTTATGGATCAGAAAATGGTCGTTTTAACTTGATCAACAATTATTATAAACCAGGTAAAGCAAGTAAGATCATGCAGTTTGCTGATATTTGGTATTCCCCAGAGATCAAAGAAAATCAGGCATATATTATGGGAAATGTACTTGAGAATAACCCACAACTGACTGAGCATAATTATTTAGGTGTAAATTATCGCAAAGCAGTCAAAGCAAAACGCACTATCAGTGATGAAAATAGCCAGTGGTTAAGTGATAAACCAATCATTACATCACCCATGCAAACAACCATGGTTTATGTTAGTGCAAAGCAAGCATTTAGTGATGCCATTAAAGGGCAACATATAGGAGCAAGTCGTAATGCACATGGCTATTTCCATGACAGTATTGATACGCTTGTTTATCAACAGCTCGCTGATAGTGTCGCGATAAAGAAAAATGGTTTGATTGATCATGAGTTTGAGCTAATTGGTAATTGGGATGCATATAAACAGGAATTTACAGGGGTTCCTGCAATCGTTGATGCTAATGAAGATGGTGTTGCGGATGATTGGTTCAAACAGCATCAGGTGCAATTAAAAAATGCAACTACAGCGCAGGTTTTGCAGCAGTACTTAAATTCGCTTAGCGACTAACAAAGAAAGCCTTGATGACTTAAAATAACCATTAACTCATCAAGGCTTTAATTTTAAAACAATAATGATCAACGAGTTTTAGCTAATTGTGCTGTTAAAAAGTCATCAATAACACTGGTCGTAGGCGTTAACCACGGCTGGAATAACCAAAATGAATGCGGCGCATCATCAAACTGGTAAACTTCACTGGGTATATGCAACTGTTGCAACTTTTGTATTGCGCTGTCTCTACCTGCACGAAAGCGCGGCACTGAGCTATTAATGAAAAGTGTTGCAGGCGCGTTTTTATCAATATAGAAAATAGGCGATGCGTCGTGCCAACGCTGTGGGATAGTTTCATACCTACCCCCCAACCACTTGCTGGCTGATGTGACGGCCTTGGCTGGGTTGTTTTCAAAAGGCAGTGCTTCAGGGGACGTGAAGTCACTTAAGCCATCTATATTGATCAGCGCTTGGACCTTAAATCGCTTGGAGTTAGTGTCGCTGCTATCAACAATTCCGCCGCTGTAGGCTAACAGCGCGGCTAATTGGCCACCTGCAGAGCCGCCCGATAAAGCAATCTTAGTGCTGTCTATATTATACTGAGCAGCATTATTTTTAAGCCAATGAAACGCATCAACTAAATCCTCAACTGCTGCAGGATAAGGCGCTTCCTTGCTGAGACGGTAACTGGGCGCGGCAACAACATAACCACGTTCTACCAGCGCAATTGCAAGTGCTGTCATTAATGCGGGGGTACCTGATTGCCAGCCACCACCGTGGATCAACATAATCAAAGGCGCCGTTTGTGTTTGCTGTGTTTGCTGATAAATATCTAAAGTCTGTGCACTGGTTTTAGTTTGTTTGTAAACCAGTGCTTTATGAGCGATTACAGAGTCAGGAAGTGTCGTTGCGGGCACCTGCATGTGTGGATAGTGTTTGATTAGTTTTTTATAAGTATTTTCAACGGTGTAATCAGCTGCTATGCATGGCTGAACACAGAGCAATAATACGGCAAAAAAGTTCAACGTTTGATGTTTTAGCATATTCATTTAATCCAAAGTGTCGTAACGGGCATAGTCAAAATCGGCATAGCTGCTAGCGCCGGGAGTTTGCGACAGGCTAAATAAGCCTAACTTAGCACCTACCCAGCGGCCTTTTTTAGCTTGGAAGTGTTCACCAATAATTTGAAACTCAGCACTTGCAGCGGTTCTATAACTAAAAATGGCTGTGGCGCCTGGTTGTAGAACGACTTTTAGTTCAAGATAGGGTTGTGTCAGTGGTTGTTGCTCTACGATACTTTCTTTACAGCCTTTTCTCGCATTAAAACAGTGCACATAGACTAGCTGTTGTTCGCCAGTAGAAGATGTTTTGATACCAATCCATGCATAGTCTTCACCAAATAAAATTAGTCCTGAGGAACTCGCTGAGCTTGTTTTGTTGACCTGCAATGTGGTCGTAAAAGCAAATTGCTCTGCGGGAATTTTTTGTAGTAACAATGAAGGCGTTGACCATAAATTAGTATTGTTTTGTGCTGTAATTTGCTGCGAGTGTAAGCGTAAAAAGCCGGGGTTGTCTGTCAGTGAATACCAGCTGTTACTTGGATTTGCATTCCATTGCCATAATAAGCTTAGCTCAGCGCTGTTGAATTCATCATTGTTCACTATGCTGGCGGGTTGTGGGTTAATTTTGCTTCTAGGTTTAGTGTGCTGTAAAACCGGTTGCCCAGTTCCATTACCATTTTTATCTATGCCTATGATTGGCCAATCATTGTCCCAGCGCATAGGTTGTAAATGGGTGATTCGACCATACGCTTGTTTGCTTTGAAAGTGAATAAACCAGTCCTCATCAAATTGGGTGTGAACCCACGCACCTTGATGAGGACCGTTGATCACTGAATTACCTTGCGCCATTACTACTTTGGCTTCATAGGGACCGGTAATTTTTTTTGCTCTAAATACCGATTGCCAACCTAAATCTACCCCACCTGCAGGCGCAAAAATATAGTAGTAACCGTTACGTTTATAAAATTTAGGACCTTCAATGGTGCGATATCCAGGGTGATTTTTACCATCGACAATGTGTGTAAATTTATCACTGACCCAACTTGCGTCATCTTTCATTTCACGCAGCGTTAGTACATTATTAAAGCCAGCACGACTTTTTGCCCATGCATGTATTAAGTAGGTTTTACCATTGTCGTCCCATAAAGGTGCCGGGTCGATTAATCCTTTACCCGCTAAAATAAGCTGTGGGGTTGACCAAGTTCCAGCAGGATCATCTGTTGTGGTTACATAAATACCAAAATCAGGATCAGGGTAAAAAATCCAAAATTTATTATCATGAAAACGGATTGTTGGTGCCCATACGCCGTTGCCATGTTGTACTTTTGCAAAGTGCTCTTGTGGCAGCTGTATTGGCAGCGCATAATTTATTAACTGCCAATTGACTAAATCGGTAGAGTGTAAAATAGGCAAGCCAGGTGCAGAGTTGAAGCTAGATGCTGTCATGTAATAATCGCCATTAACAGCTACTACATCCGGGTCGGAATAATCGGCATGCAAGATTGGGTTTTTATATTCGCCATTACCTAGATCTGCTTGCCACGGGCTTTGAGTGTGTGTTGACGATAGTAATTGCGACTCTTTTGCATAACCTAGGCTGCTACTTAAGCAAACGAGAAAAAGTGCTAAATAGAAATAGTATTTGTTGCTTAGCATCGGTTATTTCTCCATTTCTAAACTAGCAAGAATAAAAGGGCCGACTGCTTTAGGATCGTTCGCGCGTACATTTTCACTGATGTAATAAGCAAAGCTGCCATCTCGATATGGTTTACCGCCAAGTCCTGCTACTTCACATACTTGTTGGATTGATAAGGTGTTATCTGCTTCACGTTTGATAAAGTTGCTAACTACAGCATTAAAGGTATTTTTTGCAATCACTTGGTAGCTATCAGACAAGTAACCTTGATTAACAGCTCTTGCAATCGCATAGCTGAGCATAGCACTGCCAGAGGATTCTAAATAATTACCGTCTAATTCACCTTTATCTGTAACTTGATACCATACAGCGGAGTCAGAACGCAGCTTTAACATGTTATCTATCAATGTATTAAAGCGCTGTGATAGCCACGCTTTTTTAGGGTGATCATTCGGTAGTTGATCTAATACATCAACCATTGCCATGGCGTACCAACCGATAGAGCGCGACCAATGATTAGGTGATTGTCCGGTTTTTTTATCAGCCCAACGCTGTTGTTTAGATTCATCCCAGCCATGTACAGGTAGAGAGGTGTCACTGCGATAAGTATGTTGTTCAATTAATTCAAACTGTTTTATAACATCATCATACTGATCGACTGTCCCAAAGCGGCGGATATATTCGGCATAAAAGGGCGCTGCCATATATAAACCATCAAGCCACATTTGCGAGGTATAGCGTTTTTTATGCCAAAAGCCACCATCAATTGTGCGAGGTTGTAATTTGAACTGTGCATATAAAGTATCGAGGGCAAGACGATAATTACGATCTTTTGTTTCATCAAACATAAAAAACAGTAACTTGCCGGCATTGAGCATATCGAGATTATATTTGCTCATTACGTAGGTTTTAATACTGCCATCTTCCATTACTAACGCGTCTACATATTCTTTAATGTAATTGAAATAGCGTTGTTCTGGTTGATGCTGATAGAGCTTGGCAAATGACAGTAACACTAAGCCATGGGTGTAATCCCAGCGCGGTTCAGTGCGCCAATCAATGGTGTAGGCCTGTGGATTACGGATCATCTCAGAGTTAGCCATTTGCACGGCATAGCTCAGAGAGTTGTTATTATTTTGCGCAGACACATTCATTATTGAGCAGAATAAGCAGCAGAGCAAAAATGAAAAAATATTTTTATTTACGCTGTTTTTATTGATTTTGATTATACGCATCATAAATCCTTATGAGCTTAGTGTGCTGATGTTGTTGAAGGGAAGTGAGTTTTGGCCGGTAAGCAAAATGCGATGGACTTTGCTTTCCGGCTGAATAATCTATGGCTGGTTAGTTGTTACCAGCTAGAAGCTTTGCTACTTCAAGGCTTGCTAGAATGAAGGGACCATTTCCTTTAGGATCATTTTTGCTGACCGGCTCGCTCATATAATAGTGATAACTACCATCACGACCAAAGCCAAGGCCTGCAACATAGCATTGGTTTGTCATACTTACCGTGCCATCGCTATGTACTAATGTAAATTGGTTAAGTAAACCTTGATACGCTGCAAGGGCAGTGTCTTGATAATCAGCATCGATATAGCCATTATTAAGTGCTTTTGCATAAAAGTAAGCAAACATGGCTGTTGCAGTTGATTCTTGGTAGTTACCTAAAGCCGTTGGTTTGTCTAAAACTTGCCACCATGTGCCAGTATCAGTATCTTGAACTTTGGCAATATCAGTGGCCAACTCTTTTACCATAGCGAGTAAGGTATCGCGTTGCTCTGTGTTTTTTGCTGGGATGTAATCGAGTACATCAACCACCGCCATAGCGAGCCAACCCATACCACGGCCCCAAAATTCTGCAGAAACACCGGTTTGTTTATTCGCCCATGTTTGCTGTTTAGATTCATCCCAACCGTGATAGTACAACCCTGTTTTTGGATCGCGTAGTGCTTCACGAGTGAGCTTAAATTCGTTTACAACCTCGGCGAAGGTTTCTTGTTGCTGATGGCCCGTTTCAAATAAGCTACCGTACTGGGCTAAAAACGGCATACCCATATAAACGCCATCTAGCCACACTTGATGTTGATATTTGTTTTTGTGCCAAAATGCGCCTTGTGATGTACGTGGCTGTAACTGTAATTGTGCACGTAAAGCTTTTGCGGCAGATAAATATTGTTGCTGCTGGGTATCTTGGTATAGCTGGATAAGATTACGCCCAGGCGGAATGTTATCAATGTTAAAATTGCTTTGTTTATAGGCGGTGATTTTGCCTTGTTGATCAATAAAGCTACCAGTAACTTGGGCAATCACATTCTTATAAGTTTGCTCATCAGTTGCCATCCCTAATTGGTAGTAAGCATACGGTTGTAAGCCAATAATATCGTATTCAAACTTTGGGCTGCGCTTACGGTTCACATCCCAGCCATTGGCATGATAGCCTAGTGTTTTTCTTTTCAGCTCTGAATCGGCAAGGGCGCGGGCCCATTCAAGGGCTAATTTATCATTAAGCGGTTGCGTCGTTTTTTTTGCTGTAACTGTGGTATGCAAAGTAATGCGTGGTTTAATTGTCAATCTTTCAGCTTGTTGATCAAGGTACTCAATAAAGCTTTCTTTATCGTTGATACCACTTTCAGGTTGCCAAACAGAGGCAAAATAGTAATCAGCATGCAGTGTATTTTGCCCTTTAGGTTTAAGCACTGCAAGGTAGTTATTTTTGTCTTGGCGTACATCAATAACATCACCTTTTTTAAAAAATACCGCCATACCTAAAGCTGATTTATCTAAACTCTGATTGCCCCAACTGGCAATATAGCCATAATTACTCATTGCATCCAGATCACCTTGAATAAACTCAGTATCTGGGTGTTTGACCACACCGGCCACTAAATTAGGCAAATCTTTATCAGTGTTCAGTTCTACATGTGCCAAACGTGAGCCGCCGTGCATACTAATATTGGCTATTAAATCTTGCTGTTGATAGCTGTTTTGCCAGCCTTGATACTCAATTTGTATACTGGCGCGTAAATCGCCATTTTCAATAATCCGTGCTGTACGTTTGCTAACATCAGATACATGTTCCAGCTCATCATTACTACCCATCAAACCAAATCCGCCAGCACCTAAAGACTTACCCACTTTAAGGATATCCATGCCCCAGTCTTGTTTGTCATGATACGAAGAATAACCATCAAGGCCGACAGTATGTAGCACAGGTTGTGTTGTTAATTTGCCGAAAATATCAAAACCATTACGCCAATCTAGATAAAAACGGTAACCGACTTTATCCGACTCAATACCTGGGCCTTCATAACGGATCCAATTTGAATGATCGGTGTAATAATCTGGTGGTGTTAACTCATTAACATTTTTAAATTCACCGCCTACATACTCTTTTTTACCTGTGCCAACTTGGTGTTTTGGCGGACGAGAATGAGGCTGCCATTGACCACCTTGTTTATGGGCAAGATCAGCTTGAACACGTTTTGTTTGTGCTGTGATTGATGGGCTACTTTGCTGTGTAATGGTGACTTCAATCGGTTTATCATTTAAATCGACAATAAAATACACACCATCAAGTTCACCGTCTGAATCAATATCTACTGCTTGGCTTGGTAATACTTGCTGCGCTGTTTTTACAGTTAAAGCAGCAGTTTGGCTAAGACCTAAATCGTAATAGCTAAGATAGATAGGCTCGTCAGGGCGTTTAAACGAAGATGGATTAACAATGTCCACTTTAGCAACTAATGCGCTTCCAAGGGAGTTAGTTTCGCTCGCTTGCAGTGGTGTTTTAAGATCTGCATGGTCTTGGCATGCAATCAATAATAGGCTAGAGCTTAGAGCTGTTCCCATCAAAATGCGCTTTGATAACAGTGATGTTTTTAAAGTCATTGTGTGTCCTCAATGGTTGAGCCACTTAAATTAAGTGGCTCTATTATTGTTATTTATCGAGATTGTATGCTTTTTTCACTAGCCCATAGGTTAGTTGATAAGCCAGAGTCTGGGCAGTACTTTCGCTAATTTGATGATTTGCTACAAGCTCTGCTAAATAGCGACAATCAACGCGGCGTGCAACATCATGACGAGCTGGAATTGATAAAAATGCGCGGGTGTCATCATTAAAGCCAACCGTGTTATAAAAACCAGCTGTTTCAGTTGTTTGCTGTCTAAAACGAAGCATACCGGCGGGGCTGTCATGGAACCACCAAGCAGGACCTAACTTGAGGCTAGGGTAGTGACCCGCTAGTGGCGCAAGTTCTCGACTATAGGTCGTTTCATCTAATGTAAATAGGATGATTTTAAGATCAGGGTGATTTCCGTATTTACTCAATAGTGGTTTGAGTGCATTAACGTATTCAGTTTGGCTTGGAATATCACAGCCTTTATCACGGCCAAATTGATCAAATACCGCTTGGTTATGATTACGATGCGCGCCAGGGTGAATTTGCATCACTAAACCATCTTTAATGCTCATACCGGCAAGCTCAGTGAGCATTTGGCCACGGAATAATTCTTGCTCTTGCTCCGTTGAATGGCCTGTTCGACATTTTTCAAATAATGCTTCACATTCTGCGGTAGGTAAGTCAGCAGTTAATGCAGTAGGGTGGCCATGATCGGTTGCTGTTGCACGTCCTTCAATACGAAAGTAATCACGACGTATTTGAATTGCCGCTAAATAACCTTGCCAAGTCGTTGTATCTTGGTCGGTTATCTCACCAAGTTTAATTACGTTGTCGATAAAATCTTCACGGCTAGCATCAACCACATCATCAGGTCTAAAGGTGGTGATCACACGTTTTGCCATTGCAGAGCCTGCAATTGCGCGGTGGTGCGGGAGCTGATCAAGTGCACCTTCTGTTGTGGCAATTAGTTCAATATTAAAGCGGTCCATCAGTGCATGAGGCTTGAACTCGGGTGTTGCTAACGCAGCTGTAATTTTTTGATAATAGTGCTGACCATTTTCCGAGCAAAGTTTTTCAGTAAACCCAAACACATCACTAAATACCGCATCTAACCAATAGCCACTTGGCGTTCCGGCATACAGGTGATAGTTATCAGCAAAGATTTGCCATACTTTTTCAGGATCAGCTGCTTTTGAACGAGCCATATCGCCTTGCAGCCCATGCTCAGGTACTCCTAAATCAGTCATTGGGATACCTTGACTGTAGAGCATTCTAAACACGTAGTGATCGGGTTTTATAAATAGCTCAGTAGCATTGCCAAAGTTTTCATTTTCATTAAACCAACGTGGATCAGTGTGACCGTGCGGACTAACTATCGGTAAGTCTTTAATTGATTCATATAACTTTCTAGCGATAGCAACGACGCTAGGATCGCTTGAAAATAAACGATCTGGGTGCAATTCTAAAGGTTCGATATTGCTCGGCATTGAAGATTCCTTAACTGTTCTGCTTGTTTATTGCCACCGGTGGCATGTAAAGGTAAATTACACTGACAACGTATGGCAGTCAATATGTTAATTAGTTGTTGTTTAGTACCTGAAGGCAGGCTTGCGTGATTTTGTCATAGTCTTTACTTTGTACCCATTGTGGTTGTGCAACCCAGGTTCCACCCACAGCCATCACATTATTAAGTGCTAAATAGTCTTTAAAGTTTTGTTCATTAATGCCACCTGTTGGGCAAAAGCGAATATCAGCAAATACGCTGCTGACTGCTTTTAAAAACTGCTCGCCACCACACAAAGAGGCAGGAAATAATTTTTGCTCAGTAAAGCCATATTCTTTAGCAAGTAAAATATCGGCGGTGTTTGAAACACCCGGCACAACGGGCACAGAAGATTGACTAAGGGCATCGAGTAATCGTGGTGATACCGCAGGAGTAACAATAAAATCACTGCCGGCGGCAAGACTTTTTGCAAGTAATGCTTGATCAGTAATCGTGCCGGCACCAACGCATAAATCGGGTAGTGCTTTTTTAATCGCGATTAATGCGTCAAGGGAAGCTGGCGTTCGCAGCACTACTTCCACTAAATGAATGCCAGCCTTGTGCATTGCAGTGGCAATAGCCACACCTTCTTCACTACTGTTTGCTTGGATGATAGGCAATATAGGTTGGTTGCCTAATAATGTTGAAAACACGGTCATACAATTTTCCTATTAATACTTATTATTTTTGTAATTGAGCCATAGTTAACGGCTGTTTGTTTAAAGTGACATTGGTTAAGCTCATGTTATTCACATTAGCAACAATAGAATCATCACCCACTTGGTCAAAATGACAGTCGATAAAATGGATATCGTTCATTGGTGCGCGTGCAAAGCCATTGAGGTAAAAAGCCTTACTCAACACATTTTTACAATGTAGGTTTTCAATTTGAATATCACGAACTGTTGGGTCGAACTGTCCCGCATCGCCTTCTTCATAAAAAAAGTTGATCACAACAGCATTTTTAACCGTGCCAACTTCGATGTTACGTATGCGAATATGCTCGATCAAACCGCCACGTACTGAGTTAGTTTTGATACGAATAGCGCGCTCTAGGTGGGGGCTGTCCATGGTGCAGTTTTGCACAAAGACATTATTTACACCGCCAGATATCTCACTGCCGATCACAACACCACCATGGCCTTCTTTCATATGGCAGTTTTCAATAACAATGTTTTGCGATGCTAACCCAACACGGCGACCATCAGCATTTCGGCCCGATTTGATCGCGATACAATCATCACCGGTATCAAAGACACAGTTTTTAATGTGCACGTGGTCACAACTTTCTGGATCACAGCCGTCTGAATTAGGACCATGGCTTGAAAAATTGACGTTATCAACCGTAACACTTTGGCATAAAACCGGGTTCACTAACCAAAAAGGTGAGTTTTTAATTGTTACGCCTTCGATTAAAATATTTTTACATTTATACGGTTGAATAAAAGGAGGGCGTAAATAGGCACCAGTACTGTATATACGTTGGCTGACAGGCACACCAGCTTCGGCATCAACCATTAACTGATCACGTGCTTCACGCTGGTGCAATACTTTACCTTGGCTATCTTTAATTAAATCCCAATGACCTTCCTTGTGTGGTCCCTTCCAAGGCCACCATGTTTGGTTATCACCATTTCCTTGCAGTGTTCCTTTACCTGTGATGGCAATGTTTTCTTGTTCATAAGCATAAATCAGTGGTGAGTAGCCCATCATTTCTAAGCCTTCCCAGCGAGTAAATACCTCTGGTAAGTAATGATTAGGATCAGTGCTGAAACTTAATATTGCCTTATCAGCCAAGTGTAAATTTACGTTAGAAAGTAAATGAATGGCACCGGTCAAGTAGGTGCCATTTGGAATGTAGACCTGACCACCTCCTTGTGCGTGGCAGGCTTCAATGGCGTTTTTAATGGCCTGTGTACAATCATGTTGACCATTTTCTTTTGCACCAAAGTCTTTAATATTAAATTGCTTAGCAGGGAAGGTTGGGACGACTATCTTAGCTTTTATATGTTCAGCCATTTGCCAATCGTCTGCGCTAATAGGCGCTTCAAAAACATTGAGCAAAGGCGCTGACTGACAGCCCATTAAAGTTGCTGTTACCAAAGTGCTAGAAGCTAATGCTTTAAGAAAATAGCGTCGTTGATTATTCATCTTGTATCCTGCTGCTGTAATTGGAATTATTATAATAGGTTAACATTAGCAGTTATTGCCACCGGTGGCAATGTGATTTTACTACAAAGTTTAAATTTTCAAAGACTTATTGTTTTTGAAAAAGTTATTTAAAATTAGTGACTAATAAAATAATCGATAGTAAAAATCATCGATTATGCACGGGGGAGAGTATTATATTGCAGACATAGCCTCAGTTAACGAGGCTATGTGTTGATTAAGTTTAGAAAGTGCCCCTTACACCCACTAAAAACTGGCGACCTGATGAAAGGTTTTCGTAAGGGCGTGGCGTGTAAATATCATTCCACATATCTTGTTTTTCATCTGTTAAATTAACGGCTTCAAATGAAACACTCATTTTCTCTGTTAACTTGTAGCGGGCAGAGAAATTAAGCTTCGCCTTTGCATCATAACCACGCACAAAGGTTGATTCATCTTTATATTCGTCTAAATATTGTTTGTTATAGCCACTTCGGTAGTTATAAGAAAAACGAGCCGACCAATCGTCTACTTGATAGTACAAGGTTATGTTGTATGTGTTCTTTGATGTTTCTTCTTCTACTAAGTTAAGTTGCGTGCCATAAAATGGGTCTTCTATATCACGTGTATAATCAATATAGGTGTAGTTAGTTTGTAAACCTAAGGCATTAAATGGTTCAGGCAAGAAGGTAAAAGGCTGTTGATAAATAAATTCTGCGCCCCACATGCCTTCAGCATCGGTATTGACAAGTTGCGATACTTGCCAAGTCACAGTGCTAGGATCTGTGTCGCCAAGGTCGATACCAAGTCTATCAAGATCGGCTTGTGATAAAACTTGCTCAGAACTTGCTTTTGTTAAACCCGAAATATTTTTATAAAACAGTGATGTTGCAAGCAGCGATTCTTCAGCAAAGTACCACTCTAAACCAACATCATATTGTTTCGCTTTATAAGGCTTGAGTGACGGGCCTGCACCCATCTTAATTGTCGCTGATGGATCATCAATACTCGGCGTATTAATACTGATTGAAGAACGTAAATCAGATAATTTTGGGCGAGTAATTGCGTGTGAATAACTAAAGCGACCGACTAAGTCCTCAGTGATATCGTAAGCAAGGTTTAATGATGGCAGCCATTCATCTCCTTCACTCACAGACTCACGCCAACCATAACCTGCAGCATAGTTTGCACCGTCGCCACGTCCCGCAGTGAAACCATCTTTGTAAATATGATCTAAATTTACGATACGACTGGTGTTTTTGTTATCAACATAACGCACACCAACATTACCACGTAGCTCTTTATCAAATATGTAGTTTCTGAAATCTAACTGGACAAATGCTGTAGCAACTTCTTCTTTAATATAATAAGTGCGTCTAAAATCTTCTTTGGCTTGAAAAAAGTCTGCCCCAGCAAAGGCGTTGTACATGGCATTATAATCAGGTGCTAACCAAGTACTACTGTTAAGCGTTGATGAACCAGGAATTGAAGCGTTGTTACCAAAACTTACACCTTGTTTATCTAAAGTGGTATTAAACAAGCTGCCATCAATTTGGGCTGCATCTAGCGATATAACACGCTCTTCTGCTATTGCGCCTGATGTTTTGTTTGTTTCTCTATTGATGTCTTTCCAGTTATTTAAATTATATTGTTGTTCTGTTTCAAAACTACGCTGACCAACACCAAACTTAACCGTATATTCATCGTTAATCTCGTATGTAAAATCAACTCTAATAGTTTTGTTTTCACTTTCAATTGTTTGCGAGCGATTACGTACTAAACCAGCGGTGTAATTAGTTGGATCTGTCATCACCGACGCTATTTCATCTTTACTATAATTCCCGCCAGGTGCCTGACCTGCGGCAAATGCAAATGATGGCATATTAGTGTTTAACTCACCGCTACCAATCGCTTGTCCGCCCGGGTTATTAATTAATGATAATGGGTCTATATTACTATCAAAACTATAGGCCACGGTAGATTGATTACTATCTAGGGCAAAGGTGGTCATATTCGGAATGTCTAAATCTGATTTACCTTGGCCTATTAGGAAGTTCATTTTAAAACGATCGTTAATAAACCAATTTCCAGTAAAGCTAACTTGATCAAAAGTTGATTCAGATGTATCTTTGCGTGTTTCTGAACGGATAATGGCGTTTGAATATGCACCTGCGACTATGGTGTTGTTGGCATCGACATAAATGTTTTCAGGGACGATATCTTTTTGATCTCGTAATAATACTTCGTAGTGATATTCTTCAGAATCATTATCCAAGCTTGCATGCAACACATCTAAGTTGAATGAGAGATCATCAGTAGGCGCATATTGAAAAGCAATTGTTGCACCAAGACGTTTTTGTTGTTTTGAATACAATGAATAGCGAGGAATACGCGGTAAATATAATCCATCTAAATTTTCATTGGTGTAATTCCCGTTTGGCATTAGTAATGTTTTCGGTGCTACGGTAAGATAATTTGAGCCGCCTTGACCAACAGGTAAACCATCTTCGACAAAGCTTGGATTGTTTACAGTCCAACGTCCAGTTGAAGAGCCTTCACTTTGTACTGTGCCATCAGAGTATGCAATAGAGGCAAGTACACCAAACTTATTATCCCAGTTATTACTGAGCATAAAAGAAGCACGAGGCGATACATCCTCATCAACATCACTATAACGAGCATTGACATTGTAAGCGCCTTTAAAGCCATCATATTGAAATGGACGCGCCGTTTGTAAGTTAACATTGCCTGAGATGCCACCGTCTTCAAGTTCAGCAGAAACGGTTTTATTAATATCTATTTGGGTAAACAGTTCAGATGCGAATACGTTAAAATCAAAAGCACGAGAGGTATTAGAACCACCAGCCGCATCAGTAGCAGCACCAGCAGATGCTGATTCCATGCCATTAATTGTGGTTTTAACGTAACGAGAACCTAAACCGCGAATGGTAATTTGACGACCTTCACCCGCATCCTCCTCAATAGAGATACCAGGTACGCGTGAAAGAGAATCTGCCACATTTAAGTCAGGAAATTTACCAATATCTTCTGCAATGATGGTTTCACGGGTGCCTACGGCTTCACGCTTAGACATTAAAGCGGCATTGATACTACCGCGAAAACCTTTTACTTCGATCACTTCAAGTTGATCATCAGCAACAGCTTCATCTTGAGGGGCTGCATATGCTAAGCCACTGGTCAATGCGCCACTGAGTATTAAATTGGTCATTAACTTACTAAGTTTAAAATTGTGTGTGCTGGTTGTCATAGTGGTTCCACGTTCTACTTATTGTTATTAAGTTAACATGACTTAAAAGAGAGTGTTTGTCATGTCCTTGTTCTGATTTTTATTGCACCTAACCTCATAATCCATAATGGGAAAAACAACGAGAAAGCAAGTAGCAAAGTGTTTGATGAAATGGCTTGCTACCGGTGGCACAAAATGAAAAATATAGCGTTATTGATGCGAAGTCAAATGAAAAACATAACATTATTCATCATTAATTTACATTTAGAACAGCATACGAATACCATTCAAGTGCAACATTATCTATAAGTACTATGATTTAACTGATTATTTGCCACCGGTGGCATTGTATTTTAATTATAAATAATGGATGCGCTACTTTAGTCGTATAAAAACAATATAAGAATATTTTTGTTAGTATGTGAGTAATTTTTGATTATCAATTAAGAAAGGCAATTAACATTGAGTTGTTGGTATTGTGCGTAAAAAAACAGCTTAATTAAAATGTTAATTAAGCTGTTTTCCTTAGGGGAGTTTAAAATTTAAATACTGTTTTACAAGTTGTAGCGTATTCCTAAAAAGAACTGTCGGCCGGTATGATTATATTCACGCGGTAAATCTAAACTGCCATCACCTGTTGTATATAGGCGTTCATACTCATCGGTAAGGTTAATAGCTTCAAATGTTACAGTGACATTTTCATTAATATTATAAAAAGCAGATAGGTCAAAATGTGTTGGACCAGATGTCGCTTCTTCGGCATTACCATTGTTACCCGTGTAATCTGTGATGTAATTGTCGCGTTTATTTACTGAGGCACGAGCGCCATAGTTTTCTTCTTCATAATACAGGGTAAAGTTATAAGAATTTTTAGAAAGGCCGGTAATTTCACCTGCAGAGACATACGTATAGTTAGACACTAACCCCATATTTTTTAACAACCCAGGTAGGAATGAAAAAGGTTGCTGATAAATAAGTTCAAGCCCTTTGATCACAGTACCTTGTCCATTTACAGGGACGAAATGTGTGTAAGGGGTAGTTCTAGGATCGAGCGCACTTGATGGATCATATTGCGGATCATTATCAATAAAGGGTAAATAAGCAGGATCGACGAGTTTTTCTTCACTATCACTTTTTATAAAAGAGCCAATGTCTTTGTAAAACGCTGTTGCTGCTAATAGCGACTCTTCTGCAAAGTACCATTCAACACCAACGTCTGTATTGGTAGAGGTGAAAGGGTCTAAGAATGGGTTACCCGCACTAACAGTGCCGTTTAAATAAGAAAACGATGGATTACCAGGATTGAGTGAACTCAAACTCGGGCGGGTCATGGTTTTAGATAAACCCAGCCTTACAATCACATCATCGGTTGCATCAAGGGCTAAATTTAGCACCGGTAAAACATTGTCATAGCTATTGTCGATTGATACCGCATCAGTTTGAATAAAACCTGTTGATGTGGTTTCAGTTTTTACATAGCGAACACCTGCATTTGTGCGTAGTAGCATATCGGAAATTTCATATTCAAAATTAGTTTCCACATAGGCAGCCATTGTTTCTTCTTCAACTTTCCAGCTTTGTGCACTGCGTGGCACCCACTCTTTAACTAAAAGCTGTGAATTTATTGCATCAAAATCAGCCACTATAAAGGGTGATAACGTGCCGTCATAACCGCTGCCAAAATCATCGTAGGGCATTAACTGAGAAAATCCAGCTGCAGAATCTTGATCAGGAAAACCGTTTATTTGTGATTCATCGTAACTAACCGTTCTGTCGTTATAGGCTATACCGCCTTTGATATTCATCATATCCATCTCGTATGATAAATCAATTTTAGCGGTGTCATTTTCGCGCAGTACATCTGTTGCACGTAAGCGCCCATCGGCTAAATCAAAAGAGTTGGCATCTAGAGTATCGTAATCGTAATTCATCACAGCGGTATTATTGCTGGTGCCAAAATCCATCGATACTCTATGAGGTGTGTTATTAGTCATGTTATAACGATACTGCTCAGAGCGAGCATCCGATTCAGCAGTGCCCACCATAGCGTCTAATCGAAGGTAATCAGATAAGTGATATTTAGCTGAGAATACGTATTGTTGAAATTTTGTTTTTGAAATCTGCTGACGGCTTTCTACTCGAGATTTAACGCCGTTAAATGTCGCTGCTTGGATCTGTTTGCCATTGTCAGCAATGGTAATCGATTCAGGAGTAATTTCGCTGAATGTGTTTCTAAACATCTCGAAAAAGTTGTACATAGTACGGTCATTATCGAGTGTCGAATGTAATGTATCTAAGGTAAGAACGAGATCATCATTTGGGGCATATTGTAAAGATCCGGTAAAACCTAAGCGGTCTTGTTCATTACCAAAAAAATCAGGACGAGGCAGGCGAGGGGTATATAAACAGTTTACTGGATCAACGCTTTGCCCTTCAAATTCACAATTACCGGTGTTGGGTGTGCCAATTACTTCAGTATTAGAAGTATCTGCGTATATACCGCCACCATCAAGTACGGGGGTGGTCCAGCGTACTGTACCAAAGCCTTCTTGGCGCACGGTGCGTTCAGATTTTGCGACAGAGAATAAAGCCCCGATTGTATCATCAGCAAATGTGTTGCTGATCATAAATACCATCCGTGGGTCGACTTCTTCAGTGAGGTCGTTATAACCGGCTTGCGCAGACGCTGCAACATGAAAGCCTGTTGTGTCAAAAGGACGTGCAGAATACATATCAACAGTGCCCGCTATACCACCTTCTTCAGTTGCGGCCGTGGGCGTTTTTTGGATATCAACACGATTAAATAGTTCGGATGCAAATATATTAAAGTCAAATGCACGGCCACCATTTACGCCGCCACCAGAGTCGGTGCCATCGGTACTAGCAGGTACTTCCATACCGTTTAAGGTAGTACGTGTAAATGCAGGACCTAAACCACGTAAGGTAATTTGCCTACCTTCACCACCTTCACGAGAAATAGCTACCCCAGGAATACGTTGTAATGATTCGGCGATATTCAGATCAGGGAATTTACCAATATCTTCAGCCGCGATAGATTCAGTGGTATTTACTTCAAAACGTTTAGTTGCTAACGATTTATTTAATGATGATCTAAATCCAGTTACTTGAATTAACTCAATGTCATTTTGGGCTTTAGTATCTGTTTGTGGCTGTTCATCGGCTGCGATTGCATACGATGTTGTGCCCAGTAGTAAGGCACTAACAATGCAGTTAAGTGGCTTGAGAACGAACTTATTTGCAGTCTTCATTGTGTGTTCCTTTTTTATGCTGTTGATTTGAGTTTTTATTTTTATTACTTTATTTAGCCAGTCAAATATAAGTCTATGATTAAATGTCATAAAACTATGATTTGAATCGATAGCAATATCAGCTAAATACAAATGCTACCGGTGGCATAGGAATCAAGCTATATCTAAAAAAGCATATTGTCAAACCTAATAAATTACATTTTTTATGTTTTATTTACATTTATTTGGCAGTAAATGCACATTAAGTCTTGGTTTAATTTTATTCAGCACCATGATTTAACTTGTTATTTGCCACCGGTGGCAGTTGATGGTATGTTTATAACGACAACCACAATTAAGTAAAATTATTTTTTCACTCAATTACAAAAGATAATTTTATAAAGAGCTAAACTGATTTTTTAAAAACAATAAAGAGCGAGTAGAATGGGAAAATTAATAGCAGCAATATTTATCATGGTGAGTTTTTCAAGTATGTCAGCAACTACTAAAGTTCAGCTTTTTATGGCAGGGGATTCAACCATGTCAATTAAAGAAGTGAAGGATTACCCTGAAACAGGTTGGGGAATGCCCTTTAGTATCTTTTTTAATGACAGCATCGACGTTAAAAATCGTGCTAAAAATGGTCGTAGTACACGCACCTTTATCAGTGAAGGCTTGTGGGCGGGCATTATAAATGAACTTAATAAAGATGATTTTGTGATCATTCAATTTGGTCATAACGATCAGTCAAAACAGAAAGTAGACCGCTACACTACACCAGAGCAATATAAGCAAAACCTAGTTAATTTTATTGCTGAAGTAAGAGCAAAGCAGGCACAGCCATTACTGATGACCCCGGTAACGCGTCGTTATTTTGATGAAAAAGGTCAGATCAAGGACACCCATCCTATTTACGCTGATATAGTAAGAGATGTAGCTAAACAGACAGGGGTCGATTTTATTGACATGGAACGGGTGACCCAACAGTATTTTCAAAAGCTTGGTGGGATCAACTCACGCCTACGTTTTATGCATATAGCACCTAACTTACATCCAAATTACCCTATGGGCGTAGAAGACAATACCCATTTCAATGAACTTGGTGCTCGAGAAGTTGCTCAATTAGTATTAATAGAAATGAAAAAAATAAATCACCCACTCGTTAAACAATTACGCATACCTGATCCAAAACATTTAAAATAAAAATAATATTTATAAATCATATTGTTATGTTTGATACAGCTAATAACGTGTGTAGTTTATTTAGTGTATTGTAATTGCATTGAATGAGTGTAAGTGCATTTAATGCAATAATCACTCTGCACTTAGCTTAATCGACAGGATCAATTGAGTAGTTAAAATCAATGATTGAATTAACCACCCAGCAGACCCATTAATGTAATGATGGTTAAATTATTTTGACTATCTTTATCACTTATTAAAGGCAATGAGGAGTACGCATGTCTGGGTTATCTGCAATACCGTTTTCTTTACTTGAGCTTAGCCCAATGAAAGAAGATGCCACCGTCTCAAGTACTCTTGCAAATAGTGTCGCTTATGCACAAAAAGCTGATGAACTCGGTTTTAACCGATTTTGGATGGCTGAACATCATAATATGCCGGGAATTGTCTGCGCGGCAACCTCTGTATTAATTGGCCACATAGCAGGGCAAACTAAAACTATACGAGTAGGTGCTGGTGGCGTTATGTTACCAAATCACCCGCCACTGATTGTTGCAGAGCAATACGGCACGTTAGAGAGTTTATACCCTGGGCGTATTGATTTAGGTTTAGGTCGCGCACCAGGTAGCGATCATATAACCAGTCGTGCTCTGCGCCGAGATGAACGACGCGCTGAAAACTTTGCCGATGAAGTCACTGAACTGCAAACTTTATTAGGCCCATACGATGGTAGTCACCCTGTTCGCGCTATTCCTGGCGAGAATACCAATGTACCTATTTGGTTACTTGGTTCCAGTTTATATAGTGCGCAACTAGCAGCTAAAAAAGGCCTCCCTTATGTGTTTGCTGGCCACTTTGCACCGCGTTTTGTTTATGATGCAATCGCTTTATACCGCCGTGAATTTCAACCTTCTGATGTGTTAGACAAACCTTATGTAATGCTTGGCTTACCGATTGTTGCAGCAGATAGCGATGAACATGCACAGTTTTTAGCAACCACGTCAAAACAGCGTATCTTAGCACTGTTACGTGGTGATCCTTTATGGCTAAAAGCTCCCGTTAAAAGCATGGCTGGATTATGGAATGAGCAAGAGCAGGCTCAAGTTGAAAACTTTTTAGGATTATCTGTGGTAGGGAGTCCTGTGACCATTGCTCATAAGCTAAATATGATAGTCAAAGAGCTTGGTGTCGATGAATTCATTTTTACCAATGATCTTTACCAAAGTAGCGACCGTCATCACGCGTTGGAGATTTTACGGTCAATAAAAGCATAACCACTGAAAATTAAGCTAAGGTACACTTAACTCCCGTTACAATACAGAAACGAGCTAATACACAAAGTTTACTAGTTTCTGAACTCTACTTAAAAGTGCAAAACACAGCACTAATCTTATTTAAGCTTGCGTTCTGTTTTTATAATCAATTCGATTTATATAATCAATTTTAACGTTTGATTTAAACACATTAAAATGAAGGTATAAACCAGTAAAGTAATTACAAAGGAAGGCATATTTTGAAACCTCAAGACCCCAAAATCACAAATACTTTCGATAAAACAGCATTGATCGCGGAAGGTGGTGGGCAACGAGGGATCTTCACCGCAGGTGTACTCGATGCATGGCTTGAACATGAATATGACCCATTCGATTTATTTATTGGTACTTCAGCAGGTTCACAAAATCTTACTAGCTATTTAGCTCGCCAAAAAGGGTATGCCAAACGCTTAATAAGAGGGCTTTCGCGTCACAAACGATTTTTTCAATTAGGCCGTGGTTTAGTAGGTAAACATATAGTCGACTTAGACTGGTACTTTGATAAAACTACCGAAGTTAACAGAGCACTTGATTTTAAAACTGCAAAAGCCAGTTTGGGTGAACGGGAGTTACTTATTACCGCCACTAATGCCCGTGATCGAAAACCTTATTTTTTATCACCAACCGGTGAAGGCCAGCAATGGCGAGATCTATTAAAAGCGTCAAGTGCACTGCCATTTTTATATAAACAAGGTGTAAAACTCACGCCATGGTTAAATGCATTAGCTGCTAATGAAATAGATAAAACCGACGTACACGCTGAGTCAGACTTTTACCTAGATGGTGGCCTTGCTGCGCCACTACCAGTGCGCGAGGCCTACAATCGTGGTGCACGTAAAATTGTGGTGATCCGCACAGTTGATCAAGACTTTCAAGCGCAGTCGGCATGGGTAAACAAGTTAAAAGCGTTTGTTTGTGCATCAGGATATTGCCCAAAAACCTTAGATTACTTATTACAACACGAACAAGCGTATGAGGATGAGTTAGCATTTATTGCCAATCCTCCTAAAGATGTAGAAATAATACAAATTTTTGCAAACCAAAAGCTTTCGAGCAAATTACTTGGTAGTTCAACCAATGATCTACGTCGTGATTATAAATTAGGTTTATTGGCAGGTAATAACTATTTTACTGAGCAATACCCAGCAAACAATACCCATCCTGTTGCTGTAGCTAACTAATTAGTATTGATAAATTTATTCCGATCAGTTGCGTGTGAGTTGGATAAGTATCCGGTGTTGTTAGTTTGTAATTAATAAGCGAGTCATAAATGGCTCGCATTAACGCTCCGAGGCCTGCATTTATAATTACTGATCGCTGCGCCAATTAAAACAAATGCCAATGCAATTAAAATTGCCCATGAAAAATGTATTTGTTGAGCCATAACCAGTAACACGGTAGAAAGTAACGGTGTTAAAAAACTCAAAGAGGCAAGTAACGTTTTATTACCTCTTTTTAAAGCGATGTCCCATAAGTAAAATGCGCCACCGACAGGTCCTAACCCTAACAAAAAAATACCTACAGTCTGCGTTAATGAAAAACGCGTGACTGTTTGTTCAAAATATATATGTGCCAATAAGGCCAAAATAGCTACATAAAGAGAAAGCCAACCAATATCATCAACGTGATTATCAAAGCGAGTCATGAACAATGAATAACTCGACCATAATAGCGCACAACTCGCAGCAAATAGGTAGCCTAAAAAGTACTGGCTATTGATAGTAAAACCACTGCCATCACTAATTAAAAACACGATCCCTATAAAACCAACCAGCCCGCCTATAATCGCATTTATTTTGTTTTCAGACCGTGCGACAAAAACACCCAATAACAATGGCCATAAATATACAATCAGGCTAACTTCAATCAATGGTGCATATTTAAGTGCCATAAAATAACAAAAATGAAAACCAAATAAGCCAACTATACCAATAATTGTTTGCGCCTTACCAAGTGTAGGCAGAGTTAACAAAGGCTGCTTGGTAACAAGCCGTTTAATAAACAGCAATAAGAACGACACAAAGAAGCACATAAATAGTAATTGAAAAGCCGGTAATGCTTTAGTTAAATTACCCAACAGTGCTAATGCACCCCATAAAAAAATAGCTAATACGCCGAAAATTGTAGACATAGCAAACATTTAATTAAAAATTAATTGATAAAGGTAGTTTATCAATTTTACTATCTAACACTGTGCTTAAAAGACGATATTGTTGACGTTAAAGCTGCTTTTTTAAGTCTCGTGGGGGATTGTTTGAAGTAGCAAGTGAAGGCGCGACTAAAAGCTGATGGGTCGTTATAACCAACCTGTTCACCAATTACTGCTATAGGTAAATCAGAGTAACAAAGTAAGGAACGTGCATGTTCCATTCTTAATTGCGTGTGATGTTTAACCGGGCTGGTGTGCATACATTGCTTAAAAACCGCTTTGAATTGAGTAACACTTAAACATGCAACCGCAGCCATATCATTCAATGTATAGTCTATCGATAAATCTTTTTTTATTAATAACAAAACGTTATTTATCCGCGGATCAATAGTCGCATTGGTAGTTTGTTGCCTGAGTAACACCAAAAATAAATTAAAACATAACGCTGCTTCATCTATGTTAGTTACACCTTGCAACTGCTTTTGGGTAAAACTTAGATAGCTCATTAATTTATCGTCAATACTGAAACAGGGGGCATTCATCGTCGTTAAGTTATTTGGGAGCTCTAATAAATCGGCCACTATAAAACGTGCATTTTCATCTGATTTAAACGCATGTAGAGTATTTTTAGGGATCACAACACATTGACCAACACCAACAGGCGCCGAGAAATTATTCATTTCAAGTTCTATATAGCCACAAAGTGGTAAAACAAGTTGGTGATAGTGGTGCTGGTGGCTGTGGATTTTTCGTGTGTAGTATCGAATCGATAAGCTATTCATCTATTAAATTTAATAATTGCTATGACAAACAATCATGAAGGGAATTGTAGGGTGTTGTAAATAACTTTTTGTTATTTTAATACACTCAATACTTGCTAATTTATATCAGCAAGATAAAGTATTGCCAACTAAATATTCTTAAATTCAGCATATGTATTCTATTGCAGGTTGAGAAATAATAACAAGGGCAAACATGTTTGATTTAATCGTAGGCAGTATAAATAACCTGCTTTGGGGTGAAGGACAAATACTGATCTACATTTTACTGTTTACAGGTATTTGGTTTTCAGTACGCTTAAAACTGATTCAAATTTTAAAATTTAAACACATGTTCAGCCTTCTCAAAGGCAGTAGCAAATGCAATAAAAACGACATTAGTTCGTTTCAAGCACTGTGCACCGGATTAAGTGCGCGGGTTGGAACTGGCAATTTAGCCGGTGTTGCTGTTGCGATATCATTAGGTGGCAGTGGCGCCATATTTTGGATGTGGGTGATTGCCATACTGGGCATGGCGACCGGTTTTGCAGAAAGCGTACTTGGCCAAGTGTATAAAGTACGCGATAGTCAAGGCGAATTTAGAGGTGGCCCCGCTTATTATATTCAACAAGGAATAGGCAGTCGTAGTCTCGCTATCGCGTTTGCGTTGTGTTTGTTCTTAGGTTATGGCTTTACTTTTAGCGCGATGCAAACCAACACCATTACTGATGCGCTTAATTTCGCTTTTGAAATTCCAACCTTATATTCAGGCATAGTCATAACCCTACTTGCAGGCTCTATTATACTCGGTGGCTTTAAAGCTATTGCCCGCTTTGCTGAGCGAGTAGTGCCGGTGATGGGCATTGTATTTGTACTGGCAGCTGTGATTATTACCTTGATTAACTTCACCCAAGTACCTGCTATGTTGAAGGATATATTCTTATCTGCTTTTGGGCTGCAAGAAGCCGGTGCAGGCGCAATGGGCGCGGCAATCAAAAACGGTATTCAACGTGGTTTATATTCTAATGAGGCCGGTGCAGGTAGTGTGCCGCATGCATCAGCAAGTGCGTCGCCTATTCCAAATCACCCAGTAACGCAAGGGTATATTCAAATGCTCGGGGTGTTTTTTGATACTATAGTGTTGTGTAGTTGTACCGCTGTGATTATCTTATTGGCTGATATTGATATCAGTGGTGAGATGGCAGGCATTCGCTTAACACAAGCGGCAATGACCGCACATTTAGCACAAGGGGGCGTGTACTTTGTAGCAGCAGCCATTACTTTATTTGCCTTTACCTCGGTAGTGGCTAATTACGCTTACGCCGAAAGTAACCTACATTTATTTAAGCTCGATAATAAAGTAGGGCGCGGCATTTACACATTTTTATATCTATCAATGATGATGTGGGGGGCGTCTGCCACATTAAAAGAAGTATGGGATTTAGCCGATATTGCTCTTGGCTTGATGACAGTTGTCAATGTAATTGCCATAATACTGCTCACCCCGACTATTTTAAATGTCACAGACGATTATAATAGGCAACGAGCTGAAGGTATTGAGCCTGAATTTAATGCAAAAAATGTGCTCATTCAAGGTAAAACCGAGCAGGGTATTTGGCACTAAACATGACTATTGTCGCGAGGTTTTTTGCATAAGTATTCACCTTGCTGGTTGTTGAAAATGATTAAGTATTTTTATGATTGATATATATGCAGGTAAAACTGCGGCAAAAATAATTACAGAACAAGGTTTTAAGCCCGACCTTTTTAATGCCTTTTTAGGTGCATCCGGTGGCCCTAAATGGTTTACTTTATTTGGTTTAGATAAGTATATTTTTGGTGAGTTTTTTAAAAACCGATCATCGCAACTCAATTTAATTGGATCATCGGCTGGCGCTTTTCGCGCTGCGTGTTTTTCACAAAATGATCCCGTTGCCGCCATTACGCGGTTAGCAAAATCATACAGTGAAACTCGTTACTCGAGTAATAAACCAACACCGCAAGAAATAACCACTAAAGCCCGTGCGTTACTAGAAGATGTATTTGGCGACAATGGTGTTGCTGAAATAATTAATAATCCAGTTTTCAAATCACATTTTATTGTTGCTAAATCAAATGGCTTAGTAGCCAGTGAGCAAAAAGCGTTGCAACTGCTTGGGCTGACAAAAAGCTATTTAAGTAATCGAGTTAACCGTCGATTTTTGACAAAGCAATATGAGCGGTTTATATATCAAGCTCCAAACAGTAACTTTCAACTTGAAGATAATTATAAATTTAAAACCACCCAACTAGACTTAACAACGGATAACTTAAAGGATGCGTTACTCGCATCGGGCTCAATACCACTTGTTATGCAAGGCATTAAAAATATAGCTGGATCGCCGCCTGGTATGTATCGCGATGGTGGTATTGTTGATTACCACTTTGATTTTAAAATTAACAATCCTGGACTTATTCTATATCCACATTTCAATTCAGATCCAAAAGCAGGGTGGTTTGATAAAAGCTTAAAACGTAAAGTCGCCGCTGAAAATTACGATAACGTGGTTATGATCACACCCTCTAAAAAATTCATCGCCAGCTTACCTTACGGAAAAATCCCCGACAGAAACGACTTTACAGATCTCGATGCGGATACACGTATAAAATATTGGCGAACAGTATTTAGCGAGACTGAAAAACTAGCCGATGATTTTGATAAAAAACTCAATAGCGAAAATATTGAGCTGAAAATAATTGAATGATCTAATCTATCAAGTAATGTAGTTTTATGAGTCGTAGTTAATAATCCATAAATTATCGTACGTAATATTAAAGGAAAGGGCGAAAGCCCTTTTTATCAATTATTTACAATGTTAGCAATAAGATATAATGACACTAGTGAGTTTTCATAAATAACTTTTTGTATTCATTTATAGAAGATTCTGAATCTGCAAAATAAGTTTGATGTGAATTTTGAACAATTAATGAGTTAAATAATTTTACATCTTCTGTTGTACATAACTCATTAAAAAATTTAGTGTTTATATCACGTAAGATTACATACCCAAACTTTGGTGAGATTGGAAAATAGAGATCTTTACCATTACCAGTAATACTTTTAAGACTTACTACTGGTGAATCAGAAGTAATAAATGAAATGTCTGAAGAGTTAATTAATGGGATATGAATATCGATATTACAATTTGTTAAGAGATTAAGAGCGTAATTTTGCCCAAAGACAAAACTAAAAAACCACCAGTGTTTTCTAAATACACTCAATAGAATGTCAATATCTTTTTCATCTCTAAAATTCTCATTTAAAGAAAATCTAGGCCACAAATTTAACTTAGAAAAACTACTATCTTTTAAATCCTTAGTCCTAGTTGCCTGATGACCAAGAAAATTCATAAAATCTTTAAAGTAATCTGAGTTTTCAAGGATGTTAAAATCACCATTACTTAGTTGAGGCAAAACTTTAAGCATTTTACCCTCTATTTTAGAATGATAATTCTCTAAAAGGTTAATTTTCCAGTTATTAACACTATCGGATTGTTTTAAAGCAGCTTTAAACGAATTGTAGTAATGAAGGTTTATCTCGTAATTAGAATCAGATATAAACTTAAGAATGATCTTAATATATAGATCTTCATAATTTTCAATATGTTCCAATTTATAAAAAAAATCTTGCTTAGCTACTCCAAGCGCGGTTTCAGTTGCTGCAATATGTTTTTTAGTAGCAAAGTAAGCTAATTTATTATCAACCTGCCAATTTTCTAGATAACGCCGCCAAACAAAATGATGATTTTTTTTGGGTACTAATTTTTTAGATTCTAGCAAAATTAACTTCCTGTCTTTTCTGAAATATCACCAACAATATCTAGTAATTGGTTCTGTAATTCAAATAAATACTTATCTTGTGTAGATGTCTGTCTTTTGAGGTTTTGGTACATTTGCTCTGATTTCTTAGCAGAACATTTATATCGGTGTACTAACTGTAAATGAGATGGTTTTACTATACCCCAAGGCGTAGTCATTTTGTTGTCGTGATATCAAATTCTATAATCTGCCCATGGGCGAGTAGGAGAAAATAGCCTAGATAAATTATTTAAATTTGCTTTAGCTGACGCGTTTGATAAAAGTATAGCTATAAAAAATTTGAATTAAAACTAATTGAAAAATTTAAGCTATAAGTTATTTTTGGCTGATAGCTGATAGCTGATAG